>JBDLVO010000145.1:0-3327 GCA_039804805.1 Pseudomonadota bacterium | reverse complement strand
AGCTTTGCTCCCCGAGCGGGCCGGCGGGCGGCAGCCCGCCTCACCTGCGCATATTTGCGCGCGAAGCGCGCGGGGCGGCAGCCCGCCTCACCTGCGCATGTTTGCGCCCGAAGCGCGCGGGCGGCTCAGAGCCGGCGCAACCTTTTGATGAACACCCAATAGGTGCCGAGGATCGGGCTGACCTTGAAATGGATCCGCACCTTGTGCGGCAGGCGCGGGGTGGCGCAATCGAACACCACGTTGAGGTCGCCGGCGCCGACCCCCCGGCGGAATTCACGGATCAGCAGAGAATTGCCGGCCCAGCGCGCCACTTCGGCGAAGAAATCGCGCCCAAGCGGCGAGGGCCGCCCGGACTCGCCGTCATCGGGCTCGGTGTCATTATAGGACAGCACCCGGCCATCGGCGTCCAATTCGGCCGCGCCGTAGGGTATTTTACTCAGGTCTTCGGCGCCAAGCGACGTCAAGGGATTGTCGGTGTCGCCTGGGTCGAAGGCATACACCGTCATGTTCCACGGACCGGCTTGGGTGGTTATTTTGGCCATGCAGCTGCCCGAACGGTTCGGCTCTTACGAAAGTTTAGCATTTGCCGTATCATTCTGAGTCGGTCCACCGAAGAAGTTGGCGAAACCGGCATGGAAGTCAAGGACTCGGACGGGCGGCTCGAGATCGAACTGCCCGAAATCGTCGATCTTCCCGTTGCGGGAGAATTGCGGGAGCGTCTGCTCGACGTGCTGGGTCGTGACGGCACCGCCGCGCTGGCGCTTCGGGCCGACCGGGTCGCCCGGCTGTCGACCGCGGCGATCCAGGTGATCATCGCCGCCGGACGCGATTTCGCCGGCGGCGGGCGTCCGTTCGCCCTGGTTCGTCCCTCCGCCTCCGTCGTCGAAGCCTTCGCCCGGCTCGGCCTGGCGGACGAACTGCGCAAGATCACCTGACCGAGGAGAGGCCCATGGGCAAGTGCATTCTGGCCGTCGACGATTCCAAGACCATGCGCGACATGGTCTCGTTCACCCTGCGTGGGGCCGGCTATACCGTGATCGAGGCGGAAAACGGGGTCGCCGCGCTGCGCGCCCTTCAGGGCCAGAAAATCGACGTGGTGATCACCGACGTCAACATGCCCGAGATGGACGGCATCACCCTGGTCCGCCGCCTGCGCGGCCTGCCCAGCCATGCCGGCACCCCGATCCTGATCCTGACCACCGAAAGCGAACAGGCCAAGAAGGAAGAGGGCCGCGCCGCCGGCGCCACCGGCTGGATCGTCAAACCGTTCAGCCCGGAAAAATTGTTGCAAATCGTGGCAAAAGTCTGCCCCTGAGGGTATAAGACTAAAGTCCATGCGAAGCGGGGAGGTCGCGGCGTGAGCGAGGATCAGTCCTACGACCTGTCGCGCTTCAAGGCGACCTATTTCGAGGAATGCGCCGAGCTGCTGGCCGCGGCGGAGGAGACCCTCGCCCGCCTTCAGGCCGGCGAGGGCGAACCCGAGGATCTCAACGCCGTCTTCCGCTGCGTCCACTCGATCAAGGGCGGCGGCGGCGCCTTCGGCTTCGAGGCGCTGGTCCGTTTCGCCCATGTGTTCGAGACCGCGATGGACGCGCTGCGCTCCGGCACGGTGGTGCTGACCCCGGCGATCGCCGATCTGCTGGTGCGCGGCACCGACCGGCTGGGCGATTTCGTCCGCGCCGCCCAGGACGACGTCACCCTGCCCCCCGATCACGCCGCCGAGGTCCGCGCCGCCCTGGCCGCCCTGGTCGGGGTCGAAGCCCCCATCCCGGCCGCCCCCACCCCGGCCGCTCCCGCCCCGCCGCCCGCCGACACCCCGACGGCATGGTCGATCGGACTGGCGCCGGCGCCCGAGATGCTGCTGACCGGCAACGACCCGCAATTGTTGCTGCGCGAGCTGGCCACCCTCGGCGAATTGGCGGTCGAGGCCGACAGCAGCCACCTGCCCGCCCTGGTGGCGATGGCGGCGGAGGAAAGCTATCTGTCCTGGCGGCTGCGCCTGACCGGGCGCTGCGAGCGGGCCGATATCGAGGCGGTGTTCGAATTCGTCAACGCCGCCAGTGCCGAGGTGACGATCGAGCCGGTGCCCCCCGCCGCCGAAGCGGAGGAGGAGGGCTGGGGCCTGTTCGCGCCCCTGCCGACCGCCCCCGCCGGCGAGGAGGGCGAGGGCTGGGGCCTGTTCGCCCCGCCCCCAGCCGCCGCTCCGCCCCCCGCCGCCGCCCACCCCACCGCCGCCCCACACCCCGCCGCCGGCTCGCCCGCCGCCCCCCGCCCCGGCGGCGGCGGCATTCAGACCGCCTCGATCCGGGTCGATCTCGACCGCATCGACCGGCTGGTCAACATGGTCGGCGAACTGGTGATCACCCAGGCGATGCTGGGACAGCAGGCCTCGGGCTTTTCGGTCGAATCCCACCCCGAACTGGTGCAGGGATTGCAGGAGCTGTCGCATCACACCCGAGAATTGCAGGAAAGCGTGATGGCGATCCGGGCCCAGCCGGTCAAGGCGCTGTTCGCCCGCGCCCCCCGACTGGTGCGCGATCTCGCCCAGCAATTGGGCAAGCAGGCCCGGCTGGTGATGAGCGGCGAGGCGACCGAGGTCGACAAGACGGTGATCGAGCACCTGTCCGACCCGATGACCCATCTGATCCGCAACGCCCTCGACCACGGCATCGAACCGCCCGAGGAGCGGATCGCCCGGGGCAAGCCGGCCGAGGGCACCCTCCATCTCGGCGCCGAGCACCGTTCGGGCCGGATCGTGATCGAGATCGCCGACGACGGCAACGGCATCGACCGCCGCCGGGTGTTCGACAAGGCGGTCGAACGCGGCCTGATCGACCGGGGCGCGTCGCTGACCGACGAGCAGATCGATCAGTTGATTTTCCTGCCAGGATTTTCTACCGCAGCCCAGGTTTCCGACGTGTCGGGGCGCGGGGTCGGCATGGACGTGGTGCGCAAGAACATCCAGGACATCGGCGGCCGGGTGGTGGTGCAGAACAGCCCGGGTCAGGGCACCCGCTTCGTGCTGTCGCTGCCGCTGACGCTGGCGGTGATGGACGGGATGCTGGTGTCGGTCGGCGGAAGGCGCTACGTGCTGCCGCTCACCAACATCGTCGAATCCTTCCGCCCCACCCCACAGCAGGCCCGCACCCTGGTCAATATCGGCGACGTGCTGACCCTGCGCGGCGACTACATCCGGCTGGTGCGGCTGCACCGGCTGTTCGAAATCCCGGACGCGATCACCCAGCCGACCCGGGGGCTGGTGGTGGTGGTCGAAACCGACGGCGGCGACCGGGTCGGGCTGCTGGTCGATGAGCTGCTCGGCCAGCA
>JBDLVO010000144.1:0-2536 GCA_039804805.1 Pseudomonadota bacterium | reverse complement strand
AGATCCATATGTTCGACGTCGATCTCGGCCTGGGCGAGAGCTATCGCGAATCCTCGACCTTCGCCCCGGGCGACCGGGCGGTGGCGGTCGATCTGCCCTGGGGGCGGCTCGGCCTGTCGGTGTGCTACGACCTGCGCTTCCCCCATCTGTTCCGCACCCTGGCCCAGGCCGGCTGCCTGTTCCTGGCGGTGCCGGCGGCGTTCACCCGCACCACCGGCAAGGCCCACTGGCACGTTCTGCTGCGGGCCCGGGCGATCGAGACCGGCTGCTACGTGTTCGCCCCGGCCCAGTGCGGCGACCACAGCCCGCGCCGGCAGACCTACGGCCATGCGTTGATCGTCTCGCCCTGGGGCGAGATCCTTGCCGACGCGCTGGAGCGGCCGGGCTGGGTGATGGCGGAAATCGATCCGTTGAAGGTGCTGGAGGCCCGGCGCAAGGTGCCGAGCCTCGATCACGACCGCGCCTTCGCGCCGCCGGAGCCGCCGGCCGAGGGGTAGGGCTGGGGCCGAGAGGCTCTGCCTCTCGGCGCTCTCCGCGGGGGGCCGGGGGCCCCGCGACCCCGGGTCAGACGTTGAACAGGAAGTGGAAGATGTCGCCGTCCTGGACAAGGTATTCCTTGCCCTCCAGCCGCATCTTGCCGGCTTCCTTGACGGCGGCCTCGCTGCCGCAGGCGACGAAATCCTCGAAGGCGATGGTTTCGGCGCGGATGAAGCCGCGTTCGAAATCGGTGTGGATCACCCCGGCGGCCTGAGGGGCCTTGGCGCCCTTCTGTACCGTCCAGGCGCGCGCCTCCTTGGGGCCGACGGTGAAGAAGGTCAGCAGGTGGAGCAGGTCGTAGCCGGCGCGGATCACCCGGGCCAGGCCGGTTTCGCCCAGGCCGAGGGTTTCCAGGAACTCGGCTCGCTCCTCGGCGGTGCCCATCTGGGCGATCTCGGCCTCGATCGCCGCCGAGATCACCACATGGGCGTTGCCCTCGGCGGCGGCGAAGGCGGCGACCCGCTCGGAGAAGGCGTTGCCGGTGGCGGCCGAGGCCTCCTCGACATTGCAGACATAGACCACCGGCTTGCTGGTCATCAGGCCGAGGGTGCGCAGGATCCGGCGCTGCTCCTCGTCGTCGAAGGTGACGATGCGGGCCGGCTTGCCGGCGCGCAGCGCGGCCAGCAGCGGGCTCATCACCTCGACCTGGGCCTTGGCGTCCTTGTCGTTGTTCTTGGCCTTCTTTTCCAGCGGGACGATCCGGCGTTCGAGCGAATCGAGATCGGCCAGCATCAGCTCGGTCTCGATCGTCTCGGCGTCGCGCACCGGATCGACGCTGCCCTCGACATGGGTGATGTCGCCGTCCTCGAAACAGCGCAGGACGTGGACGATGGCATCGACCTCGCGGATATTGGCGAGGAACTGGTTGCCGAGGCCCTCGCCCTTGCTGGCCCCGCGCACCAAGCCGGCGATATCGACGAATTCAAGCTGGGTCGGGATGGTCTTCTGGCTCTTGGCCAGCACCGCCAGCCGGTCGAGCCGGGGATCGGGCACCGCCACCCGGCCGACATTCGGCTCGATGGTGCAGAACGGGTAATTGGCCGCCTGGGCGGCGGCGGTCTCGGTCAGGGCGTTGAACAGGGTGCTCTTGCCGACGTTGGGCAGGCCGACGATGCCGCAATTGAAGCCCATGGGGGGGTCAGTCCTTGCTCGGGGTTTTGCTGAGGGCGGCGCGCAGAGCCTCGGCAAGGGCGCCATCGGGGGACGCCGCCTGAGCCGGCGCGGCGGGGGCCGGCGCGGTGGGGGGCGTCGCGGCGCGCGCGGGCGCGCCATCGGCCGGGGCGGGCCGTTCGGTCTTGGGTTTGGGCGGGCGGGTCTGCACCGTCACCCGGTTCATGAAGCCGGGCTCGTCGCCGGACAGCAGCAACGGCAGCGCCTCGGCCACCGCGTCGAGCAGCGGCGTGCGCCAGACCTCGTCGGCCTTGGCGAAGGCGGACAGCACGTAGCCGGTGACCCGGTCCTTGTCGCCGGGGTGGCCGATGCCGAGCCGGACCCGGAGGTAATCCGGGCCGAGATGGGAATCGATGCTCTTGAGGCCGTTATGGCCACCGGCGCCGCCGCCGCGTTTGACCCGCAGCCGGCCGGGGGGCAGATCCATCTCGTCATGCAGGACGAGGATCGCGGCGGGGGGAATCTTGAGGAAGCGGCTGGCCGCCGCCACCGCCTGGCCGGACAGGTTCATGAAGGTGGCCGGCTTCAGCGCCAGCACCTTTTCGCCGCCGACCGTGCCCTCGGCGGTCTCGCCCTGGAAGCGCGACCGCCACGGGCCGAAGCCATGGCGGCGGACGATCTCGTCCACCGCCATGAACCCGATGTTATGGCGCGTTCTGGCGTAGTCCGGGCCGGGATTGCCCAGTCCCACCAGCAGCCACATCTCAGGCGTTGGCGTCCGGGGTGGCCGGAGCGGCCGCCGGCTCGGCCGCCGCGGTTTCCTCGCCGCCGGCGGCGACGGTCGGGGCCGAGATCGAGATCACGGTGATCTCGCCCGCCAGATGGTACG
>JBDLVO010000143.1:0-3683 GCA_039804805.1 Pseudomonadota bacterium | reverse complement strand
CCTTGGCGCAACCGGAGCCTGCGGCGCGGCTGGAGCCTGCGGCGCGGCTGGAGCCTGCGGCGCGGCTGGGGCCCTGGGCGCGACCGGGGCCTGCGGCGCGGCTGGAGCCGGCTGTGCGGGGGTGACCGGGGGAACGAAGGCGGGCCGGGGCGGCTGGCCCTGATTGACGGTGGCGAAATTGGCGCGTTCGCTGCGGGCGCCGCGTTCGAACTCGCCCTGGAATGCGGTGGGGGGCAGGCGGCGCTGGTTGAACAGCGCCTGTTGACCGGGGGTGGGCTGGGCGTTGATGCCGCGCGGGCCGCCATTGAAGCTGGGGAAGCGGCCGGGGGTGGGTGGGCGGATCACCACGGTCGGGTTGTTGTAGATATTGTGGATCACCACCCGGTTGACGGTGACGACGGCGACATTGTAGGCGAAGCGGCCGCCGCGCCATTCGCCGCCGACGAAGCCGACCCCGTCATAGCCGTAACCGTAAGGGATGCCGCCGTAATAACCGACCTCGGGCGCCCAGTAGCCGGGGTGCCAGGCATAATAGCCGGCGGGGTTCCAGCTCCAATAGCCGGGGGTCCACAGTAATCCGGGGGCGGGGGCCTGAACCCAGGTGCCGGGCACCCAGTAATAGCCTTCCGGCCCCCAGGCCCAGTAGCCGGGGGTCCACAGATAATCGGGCGCGGGGCAGGGCGGCTGTTCGTAATAGGGCAACGGCGGCGGCTCGAACTGGGTGGCGAGTTCGACCATCTCCTGACCCTGGGCCAGCACGGGCGGCAGCACCAGCGGGGCGGCCAGCAGCAAAGGGGCCAGCAGGTAACGTAGTCTGATCATCGGACAAAACCCCAAGGGGACCAACGGCGGGTTTCCGCCTTTGAACAACGGTCGGGACCGGCCGGCGCGAACCGGGATCCTCGCTCGACCTTACGCGATCTTCTTGCTCTTTTGCGGTTTCTTTATGTTCGATTTGGTTTGTTTGCGGCGTCTTCGTGGCATCAGCCTTCGCCCGCAGCGGCGCGGTCGGGCCACAGCAGGGCGCGCACCCGATGCAGGTCGGGCAGGATGGCGACGCACAGCGCCTCCATTTCGGCGGTGGGCGGCAGCAGATCCGGCACCATCACCGGCAGCATTCCGGCCTCGGCCGCCGCCCGCACGCCGTTATGGGAATCTTCCAGCACCAGACAGGCCTCGGGACGAACCCCCAGCCGCGCCGCCGCCGTCAGGAACGGGTCGGGGTGGGGCTTGCCGCGCGGGTAATCGCCCTTGGCGACGATCACGTTGAAGCGCTCGCCGAGGCCGAAGGCGGCGAGATGGTGATCCACGCTTTCCCGCAGCGACGAGGTGGCGATCGCGGTGGGAATGCCGGCGCCGTTCAGATCGTCGAGCAGTTCCACCACCCCCGCCTTCAGCCGCAGGGTGTCATCGACCATCGCCGCGAATTTTCCCAGCGCGGAGGACCAGAAGGCGTCGAAGGCGAATCCCGGCCCGAACCGCTCCCGCAATATGCCCCGGGTCGCCTCGCCGGACAGCCCGAGCAGCGACAGATAGACCGACAGCGGCAGGTCATACCCGCTTTCCCCGGCGGCGGCCATCACCGCGTCACGGTAGATGTCCTCGGTGTTGAACAGCAGCCCGTCCATGTCGAAGATGACGGCGTCGGGCTTGAGGCGGGGGGTCACTCCGTTGTCCGCATCCTTCAATTTTCCGGCCTCCTCCCTGACGGAATTGTGTCCCGGTTGCGGCCCGGTCAGGCCGGCCACAGCCAGGCCGCGCCGCGTACCCCGCTGGAATCGCCGTGTCTGGGCGGCAGCAGCCGGGTGGCGACGGTATCGGAGAACACCCAGCGCCCCCATTGCTCCGGCACCACCCGATACAGCGACTCGATCCGCGACACGCCGCCGCCGAGCACGATCACCTCGGGATCGATCAGGGTGATGATCTGCCCCAGCGCCCGGGCCAGCCGCCCCTGATAGCGCGTCAGGGCCGCCCCTTCCGGCCGCTCGGCGGCGATCTCGGCGGCGGTCAGCCCGCGCCCGTCGTCGCGGGCGAGGGCCGGCCCGGACAGAAAGGTCTCGATGCAGCCGTACCGCCCGCAATAACAGCGCGGCCCCGGCCGTTCGTCGTCCTCGGGCCAGGGCAATGGGATATGTCCCCACTCGCCGGCGATGGCATTGGGCCCGGCGAGCAGCTTGCCCTCGACGACGATGCCGCCGCCGACGCCGGTGCCGAGGATGACGCCGAACACCACCCGGCTCCCCGCGCCGGCGCCGTCACTGGCCTCGGACAGGGCGAAACAATCGGCGTCGTTGGCGAGCCGCACCGGCCGCCCGAGCGCCTGGGCGAGGTCGCGGTCGAGCGGATGCCCGATCAGCCAAGTGGAATTGGCATTCTTGACCAGCCCGGTGGCCGGACTGACGGTGCCGGGAATGCCGATTCCCACCGTCCCCGTTCGTCCGGTTTCACCTTCGACCGCGGCGACCAGATCGCGGATGGTGGCGATGGTGGCGGGATAATCGCGCCCACTGGGAACGCGGCGCCGATACAACTCGCCGCCATCGGCCGCGAGAGCGACCGCCTCGGTCTTGGTGCCGCCGAGATCGATGCCGATTCGCATGAAAGTCGCCTTCCTTCAGGGAGGTCCAGGAACCTCAGGTTCCTGGTGGGTGCGGGCAAAGCCCGCGTTGTTTTTGCTCTACCACCGCCTCTCCCCCAGCACATGCCGCCGCCACACCGCGCGATACAGTCGTTCGAGATGGCGGGTCCAGCGTTCGCCGGCGACCAGCGGCGAGGCCTCGACCGCCGCCCGGATCTCCATCCGCCGCCCGCGCCAGGCCTCGACCTGCTCGCAGGCGGCCAGCGCCCGGGCGATGTAATCCTCGGCCGAGGTGGCGACCATCTCGTCGAGTCCGAGCCGGCGCAGCATGGCGGTGGTCCAGCGGCTGACCATGCGCGGCCAGGGCCAGGTGATCACCGGCACGCCCATGGCGAGGGCCTGGAACGAGGTGGTCGAGCCGGAGAACGGGAACGGATCGAGGGCGAAATCGGCGTCGTTGTAGCGGGCGATGAAGGCTTCGGCGGTATCGGCCTCGGTGCAGAACAGCACCTGATCGGGCGCGGCCCCGGCGGCGGCGAGGCCGGCGAAGATGCGGTCGCGCAGGCCGTCCGAGGCGTAGTTCTGCATGTATTTGAGGATCAGCCGGGCGTCGCGGCGGGCGGCGAGCAGCCGGCCCCACACCGCCAGGGTGGCGGGGCCGATCTTGGCCGGGCTGTTGAAGCAGCAGAACACCGGCGGCCCGGAGCGGGGCTGCGCCGGCAACGGCCGGATCCCGGGCAGATCGACGACGTAATACTGGGGCAGGCGCAGCGGCCGCTCGCTGAAATATTCGGGGTGGCCGGGCGGGATCAGCCAGCGGTCGGCCAGGATGTAATCCATCTCGGCCAGCCCGGTGGTGGCGACGTCGTACAGGCTGATCTGCACCGGGGCGGGGCGCCAGCCGGCGATTCCGGGCCGGTTGAGATCGAAGCGGCTGGCCAGCACCACCAGGATGTCGATGCGGTCGGCGGCGATCTGGCGGGCGATGTCCTCGTTGTCGAGCCCGACCACCGAGGTCCAGCTCTCGGCATGGGGGCGGAACCAATCGGTGAACAGGTCCTCGCGCCGGTCGAGCGAATAGAAATGCAGGCTGAAATTGGCG
>JBDLVO010000142.1:0-2750 GCA_039804805.1 Pseudomonadota bacterium | reverse complement strand
GATCGAGGGCATCTTCAAGGGGGAGACCATCAACACCCCCTCGATGATCGCGGTCGAGGACCAGATCGACGCCCTCAGATGGGCCGAGCAGATCGGCGGCCTGCCGACCCTGATCGCCCGTTCCGAGGCCAATCTGGCGGCGGTGCAGGCGTGGCTCGATGCGTCGGACTGGGCGGCCAACCTCGCCACCGTGCCGGCAACCCGCTCCTGCACCTCGATCTGCCTCGCGATCAAGGCGCCGTTCTTCCAGAAGCTGTCGGCCGAGGACAAGGCGGCGGCGGCCAAGAAGATCGTCTCGCTGCTCGACAAGGAGAAGGTGGCCTACGACATCGGCGCCTATCGCGACGCCCCGCCCGGCCTGCGCGTCTGGGGGGGCGCCACGGTCGAGACCGCCGACGTCAAGGCGCTGCTGCCCTGGCTCGATTGGGCCTTCGCCCAGGTCAAGGCCGAGTTCGAAGCCAAAGCCGCCTGATCAACCTGTCCCGGCGCGGGCGCCCTTCCCCCGGGGAAGCGGCGCCCGCCCATTCCTCGGGGGAAATTAATGCCTAAAGTCCTGATCAGCGACAAGCTGAGCCCCGCCGCGATCCAGATCTTCAAGGATCGCGGCATCGAGGTCGACGTCAACACCAGCCTGTCGCCCGACGAACTGAAGGCGACGATCGGCCAGTATGACGGCCTCGCCATCCGCTCCAACACCAAGGTCACCGCCGAGGTGCTGGCCGTCGCCACCAACCTCAAGGTGGTCGGCCGCGCCGGCATCGGCGTCGACAACGTCGACGTCCCCGCCGCCACCGCGCGCGGCATCGTGGTGATGAACACCCCGTTCGGCAATTCGATCACCACCGCCGAACACGCCATCGCGATGATGTTCTCGCTCGCCCGCCAGATTCCCCAGGCCAATGCCAGCACCCATGCCGGCAAGTGGGAGAAGTCGAAGTTCATGGGCGTCGAGCTGACCGGCAAGGTGCTCGGCATCGTCGGCTGCGGCAATATCGGCGCGATCGTCGCCGACCGCGCCCAGGGCCTGCGCATGCGGGTGATCGCCTATGATCCGTTCCTGTCGGCCGAGCGCGCCAAGGAACTCAACGTCGAGAAGGTCGAACTCGACGAGTTGTTCCCGCGCGCCGATTTCATCACCCTGCACACGCCCTTGACCGAGGCCACCCGCAACATCATCGATTCCAAGGCGATCGCCAAGATGAAGAAGGGGGTGCGGATCATCAACTGCGCCCGTGGCGGCCTGATCGTCGAGGACGACCTCAAGGCGGCGCTCGAATCCGGCCATGTCGCCGGGGCGGCGCTCGACGTGTTCAAGGTCGAGCCGGCCAAGGAAAACGCCCTGTTCGGCCTCGACAACGTGGTGTGTACCCCGCATCTCGGCGCCTCGACCTCGGAAGCGCAGGAGAACGTCGCCCTCCAGGTCGCCGAGCAGATGGCCGATTACCTGCTGACCGGCGCGGTCACCAACGCCCTCAACATCCCGTCGGTGTCGGCCGAGGACGCGCCCAAGCTGCGCCCCTACATGGTGCTGGCCAACCAGCTCGGCTCGTTCGCCGGCCAGTTGACCGAACACGGCATCCGCGAGGTGGTGATCGAGTATTGTGGCCATGTCGCCACCCTCAACACCAAGCCGCTGACCGCGATCGTGCTGGAAGGGCTGCTGAAGCCGCTGACCGAGGCGGTCAACATGGTCAACGCCCCGGTGGTGGCCAAGGAACGCAACATCAAGGTCTCGACCGTCAAGACCGAGAGCTTCAGCGACTACAACACCCTGCTGCGGGTCACCGTCACCACCGACGTCCGCACCCGCGCCGTCGCCGGCACCCTGTTCGGCGGCGACAAGCCCCGCGTGGTCGAGATCAAGGGCATCGCGATCGAGGCCGAACTCGGCCCCTACATGCTCTATGTCACCAACCAGGACAAGCCGGGCTTCATCGGCGCGCTCGGCTCGCTGCTGGGCCAGCATGGCGTCAACATCGCCACCTTCCATCTCGGCCGCGCCGCCGCCGGCGGTGACGCGATCCTGCTGACCCAGGTCGATCAGCCGCTCGACGCCGACCTGCTCGAAAAGGTCCGCGCCCTGCCGCAGGTGGTCCAGGCCAAGAGCCTGACCTTCGCCTGAGCGTGAAGGGACCCGTCCCCGGGAGGGATACCCCCCCGGGGACGGCTTTTTTCGGGCTCCGCCCGAACCCGCCAAGGGCCGCAGGCCCTTGGATCCCCTCGATGGTCGGGCATTGCCGGCGCCAAATTGACGGGTTCCAAGGGCCTTGCGGCCCTTGGCGGGTGTGGGCGGAGCCCACCGAACGAGGCAACGGATGGCGATCGATCCGGTACGGGCCGAGGCGCGGCGGCTGCTGACGCTGTGCAACGTCTGCAAGTACTGCAACGGCTATTGCGAGCTGTTCCGCGCCGCCGAGCGGCGGCGGGACTTTGCCGATGCCGAATTGGATTACCTCGCCCATCTCTGTCACAACTGCCGCAATTGCTGGCAGGCCTGTCAGTACGCGCCGCCGCATCCGTTCGCGGTCAACCTGCCGCGCGCCTTGGCCGAGCTGCGGCTGCGCTCGCAGCACGCGCTGGCCTGGCCCCGGCCGTTGCCCGGGCTGGGGCTGGTGGTGCTGGCCGCCACCCTGCTGCCGCTGCTGCTGACCCTGGCGCTGGTGCCGCCCGAACTGCTGTTCGCCCGCCATTTCGGGGCGGGGGCATTATACCGCATCATTCCGTGGGGGGTGATGAGCCTCGCCGCCGCC
>JBDLVO010000141.1:0-4035 GCA_039804805.1 Pseudomonadota bacterium | reverse complement strand
CGGGATTTGGTTAGGCCCAAGGGGCCGCGCGGCTGATGCCGCGGAAGCCAAGGGACGCGGAGGCGTCCCGCCCGGCGCATGAGGGCGCCGGTGATCGGTTCCGATCACCGGGATATGGTATGAGTCCGGCCGGCCTTTGATGCCGCCAGTGGCCGGCCGGTCCGCGCGGCGTCACCGTCTCGGCCTGAACCGACCCAACGGGTCGGTTCATTGGCCGGGCGGTATCATTGGCCGCCGCGGCCCAGCACCAGCACGACTCCGCCGGGGGTCCAGATCAGCGAATCGGGCGCCGGCCAGGGCGGGGCCGCCGCGATCCGCTCGGCCAGATCGGGGGCGGTCATCGAGGCGGGGGGAGAGGGCCAGACCGAAACCGGATAGCGCATCGTCGTCTCCCCGATCAGCCGCAGCAACGGCCCGAGCCGCCCGTTCTGGCAATTGAAGATGCCGCAACTGTCGATCGAGCGGCTGAGCGGGGGCAGCACGTCGGGGGCATCCGGAGCGAAGGGGTAGGGCAGCGCCCGCTCCTCCAGATGGCCGACCACCAGGATCGGCAGCTCCCCGCGCGCGGCGAAGGGGGCGAAATCCGGCGCCGATTGCAGCCGGGTCAGGATCCGGTTGGCGAGGGCCCGGTCGCGCTGGTTGAGCAGGACGGTGGACAGGCTGGCCTTGTTCTGTTCGAAGCAGAACACCAGCGTCAGTCCGACCAGGGCGACCGAGGCCCAGGTCCGGGCCCCCCGCTCGCGCAGATGTTCGGCCGCCAGCACGAACACCATCGCGTAGGGCACCGCCAGCGCGATCAGCGCGGTGAAGCGGAACACCGGCTCGACGCGGAGGATCGCCAGGGAAAAGGGCAGCACCAGCAGCAGCAGGGTGCCGGCCAGCAGCCACAGCCGTGCCCGCCGGCCGGGGGCGAACCACAGGCAGGCGGCCAGGGCGGCGTAGAAGACCAGTTTGACCGGCAGGGGAAACAGGTGGTTGGGCAGAAACAGGAAGGTCCCCAGGCCGTGGAGGAAATGGCCGATGCCCCGCAGCAATTCCTCGGGCGAGCGGACCATCCCCCCGGCCACGCTGTGCCCGCCGCGCCCCGCCAGCGGGGCGATGTCGAGCAGATGCTGGGACAGGACGACCGACCCGGCATAGAGGACGAGCCCGCCCGCCAGGATCAGCAGCCAGAGCGCCAGGATCCGGCCCGGCCCGGCCCCGGCCGGCTGGTCCGCCGGCTGGCGCGACCGCCCGATCAGCCGGGCCAGCAGCAGCGCGAGGGTGAACTGCATCGTCTGCTGCGAGCAGGCCGCCGACAGGACGATGGCCCCCATCGCCGCCGCCGCGCGGAGGCGAACGGCGCCCGGCCGCCCCCGGCCCAGGGCGTCGCCGGCCTCGATCGCCATCAGACCGCCCAGGGTCGCGAACAGGATGCCGACCGAGATCGAAAACTGGATCTCCTTGAAGGAAAAGGTTTCCGCCATCAGCGGAAAGCTGACCGCCAGCGAGGCGAAGGCGATGATGGCGAGCGGCCGCCGCACCCCGAGCGCGAGGCAGAACACCTGGGACAGCAACAGCAGGGCCAGCGACAGCACCACCACTTCCGTCGCCGGGGCGAAGCTGTTGCCATCGGCCAGACGCCATACCAGCAGGAACATCCACCGCCCGATGGCGACGGCGAAGTCGTACTGGAAGTCGGGCTGGACGATGGCGTGCCAGTCGTCGCCCCCGAAGGTCGGCACCATCATTCGGGTGCCATGCGCGGTCAGCACCGTGACGGCATACAGCCACAGGACGGGACGGATGCCGTGCCAGCTCCGTGTCAATTCGTGCGACAGCATGGTGTTTCCCATTTCGAGATCGGCCGAAGCGAGCGGATTCGGGTGATTGCCGAAAGGGCAAGGCCGGCGAAAACCGGGGGCGGGGGCCGCTTCCACCCACCGCCCCGGTCCGACCGCGCCTTACGGCGTGGGGGTGATCCGGCCGTCGGGGGCGAGATCGACCCGGCCGAGCCGGACCAGATGGTCGGCGACGACATTGGCCAGCAACGGCCCGGCGCTGGCGTCGATCAGCACCCGCGCGGCGGCGAGCGGCGCATAGCCGTCGCCGCCCTTGGCGAGGTAATCGGTGATCGCGACCCGGTAACGGCGGGAGGGGTCGAGCGGCTGGCCGGCGATCTCGACCGTGCCCAGCCGGCGTCCGGCCGGGGCGGCGGGGTCATAGCGCAGCCGCAGCCCCGACACCTGGGGGAAGCGCCCGGCCTTGCTCTCGACCTTGGCCAGCCCGCCTTCCAGCGCGGCGCGCAGCTCGGCCCCGCTCAGTTCGACCAGCATCGCCACGTTGCCGAACGGCAGTTCGGTCAGCACGTCGCGGCGGGTCAGGGTGGTGCCGGCGGGATAGAGCCGGTTGCCGCGCAGGCCGCCGCCATTGATCAGGGCGGCGTCGGCGCCGAACTGGGCGCGCAGGGCGTCGGCGAACAGGTCGCCCAGCGCCGCCTCCTCGCTCCGCACCACGGCGACGCGGCTGTCGAGCGGGCGGACCAGATTGGCCAGCGGCCGGTCGAGCCCGTCGGCCAGCAGGGCGTCGGTGGCGGCGATGGTCGGGGCCAGCGCCGGGTCGGCCGGCAGGTCGCGCACCGCCTCGAACCGCCAGCCGGCGGGGAAGGCCCGGGTCTTGCCGGTGGTGCCGGGGTCGGGGCGATCGACCACCATCTCGACCTCGCCCAGCCATTGCGCGTCCGAGCCGGCCTTCAGCACCAGCGCCCCGCCTTCCTGGATCGCCATCGGGTCGTGATCGTGGCCGCCCAGGATCAGGTCGATCTCGGGCACGGCGCGGGCCAGGGCGCGGTCCTGGTCGAAATCGAGATGGGTCAGCGCCACCACCAGCTCGGCCCCCTCGGCGCGCAGGGCGCGGGCGGCGGCGCGGGCGGTTTCGGTCTCGTCGGCGAAGCGCACCCCGCCGCCGACGGCGAGGTTGGCGGTCTGGGCGGTGAGGATGCCGAGGAAGCCGACCTTGACCCCGCCCTTGGTGACGATGCGGCGGGCGATCATGCCGCCGAACGGCTTTCCGTCGGGGCCGAGCACGTTGCTGCCGATCCAGGGGAAGCGGGATTCGGCGATCCGCGCCGCGAACACCGCCGGGCCGAAATCGAATTCGTGGTTGCCGGGCACCGCCGCCACCGGGTCGAGCTGGTTGAACAACGCGATCAGATGGGCGCCCTTGGTCAGGTTGGAAGCCAGCGACGGCGACAGCAGGTCGCCGCCGAAGGTGCGCAGCGGGTTGGGCACCACCGCCTCGCGCCGCTTCAGCAGGGTGGACAATTCGGCCAGCCCGCCGACACCGTCGCGGGCGTGATATTCATAGATGTCGTTGACGTGCAGGAAGGTCACCCGCACCTGTTCCGCCGCCGCCGGCAGGCTCCACGCCAGCGCCAGCGCCAGCCCCCACACCAGACCCCTCATCGCGCCCTCATCGGCAAAATTGCAAACGGTTCGCACTTTGCCGCCCTCATGGCCGGGGCGGAAGAGGCTTCGTGATGGCTTGCGCAAAAAGTACCAACAATTTTAGCCAAAATTGACGCGAATTTTGCTATTCACGTTGCCTTTCGTGGCAAGACAGCCCACCAGCAGTGGGATTAAGCTGTCTATCAGTTGAAAAAAACGAAGATCGCCGGGGGGTGGGCGTGGCGCTGCTGTCGCGATTGCGGGTGTCGTACAAGCTGCTGACCATCTATGCCCTCGACATGGTGGCGGTGGTGTTTCTCGGCGCCAGCCTGGTCGAGGAGAAGTACCTGTCGATCAATTTCGCCCGGCGCGAACTGACCGGCCTCGATTATATCGGTCTGGCGCGCGACAGCCTGTTCGCGCTGCTTGACCGCCGCTATCCGCTGGGCGGGGACGGCGACCTTGCCGCCGCGCTCGACCGGTTGCACGCGGCCGAGGCGCGGCTGGGCGCGGGGCTCGACAGCGCCGTCCTGGCCGAGGCGGCGATCGCGGCGACGGCGGCGGCGGGGCAGGGGCAACCGATCGAGCCGGCGCTCGACCGGCTGCGGGC
>JBDLVO010000140.1:0-3926 GCA_039804805.1 Pseudomonadota bacterium | reverse complement strand
GTCCCATGTAGATCACCAGGGTGGTGTCGGGATCGGCGAGGCGGTGCCACGGCAGATCGAGCCGGCGGTCGTCGCGCAGATGGCCGGTGACGATGCGGACCCCGGTGGCGAGGCCGCGATGGGTCAGCGGGATCCCGGCATAGGTCGAGACTCCGGCGGCGGCGCTGATGCCGGGCACCACCTCGAAGCCGATCCCGGCCGCGATCAGGGCCAGGGCCTCCTCGCTGCCACGGCCGAACACCAGCGGATCGCCGCCCTTGAGGCGCACCACGTCGCGCCCCGAGCGGGCCAGCCGCACCAGGGTGGCGTTGGTCTCGTCCTGGCTGAGATAATGGTGGCCGCATTCCTTGCCGGCGAAGATGCGCTCGGCGGTGGCGGGGATCAGGGCCAGGATCTCGGGGCTGATCAGGCGGTCGTAGACCACCGCGCCGGCGGTGGAAATCAGCCGGAGCGCCTTGACCGTCAGCAGGTCGGGATCGCCGGGTCCGGCCCCGACCAGGAAGACCCGGCCGGGCCCGGGGCCGGGTGCGGTGGCGGTTGTCACGTTGCTCCTCATTCACCCGAAAGGCGCCGCGGCGCGCGGGGAGCGGCACTCCTAGCACAAGGTGGGGCGCGAAGGCCAGTTTCGCCACCGCCGTTCCGCCGCCGTCGAAAGGCTTTGGCAATCGCGCCCGGCCGTGGTGGGATCGGCCGGCCGGCCGGGGCCGGCGGCGATGACGGACGAGGGAACGGATGAGCGGGGATCAGCAGCGGGCGCAGGCATTGGCCGAGCAGGCGGAGGCGAGCTACCGTGCCGGCCGGCTGGCCGAGGCGGAGGCGGCCTGCCGCCGGCTGGTGGTGTTGCTGCCCGACCATCCGATGACCCATTACAATCTGGCCCGGGTACTGAAGGACCGCGCCAAGCCCGAGGCGGCGATCGTCGCCTTGCGCAAGGCGGTGGCGCGGGCGCCGGGGATGGCCGAGGCCTGGCTCAATCTCGGCGGGCTGCTGGCCGATGCGGCGCGCTGGGACGAGGCGGGGGGGGCATTCGAGCGCGGCCTCGCCGCCCGGGCCGATTTCTGGCCGCTGCTGGCCGGGATGGCGCGGGTGGCGCTGGCCCATGGCCGCCGCGCCGAGGCCGAGGACTGGTTCCGCCGCGCCCTGGCGCTGGCCCCCGACACCCCGCCGCTGCTGCTCAATCTCGGCAATCTGCTGCTGGAGACCGAGCGGGTCGAGGCGGCCTCCGATTGTTTCGCCCGCGCCCTGGCGCTGGCGCCGACCCTGGTCGAGGCGCTGCTGGGGGCCGGCCATGTCGCCCGCCGTCGGGGCGACGATGACGGGGCGATCGGGTTCTATGCCCGCGCCGCCGCCGTCCGCCCCGACGACCCCGCCATTCTGGCCCGGCTGGCCGAGGCCCGGCTGGGCCAATGCGACTGGGCGGGGATCGAGGCCTTGCGCGCCAGCCTGATCGAGCCGGCGCTGGCCCGGCGCGACGACCCGATTGGGCCGATGCTGGCGCTCAGCCTGCCGCTGCCGTTCCGCGCCGCCGAACAGCTGACCATCGCCCGCCGCCGCGCCGAGCGGGTTGCCGCCGAGGCGCGGGCGCTCGCGCCCCGGCCGCGTCCGGCCCCGCCCGGCCCGCGCCCGGTGCTGACCATCGGCTATCTGTCGGCCGATTTCCACGACCACCCCACCACCCACCTGATGCGCGGCCTGTTCGCCGCCCATGACCGGAGCCGGGTGCGGGTGGCGGCGCTGTCGCTCGGCCCCGATGACGGCAGCGCCTATCGCCGGGCGGTGCGGGACCACGCCGACCTGTTCCTCGACCTCGCCCGGCTCGACACCCCGACCGCCGCCGCCCGGATCGTCGAGGCCGGGATCGACATCCTGGTCGACATCAACGTCCATACCCGGGGCAACCGCCTCGCCTTGACCGCGCTGCGGCCGGCCCCGGTCACCGCCAATTGGCTGGGCCTGCCCGGCAGCAGCGGCGCCGGCTTCATCGACTGGGCGATCGTCGATCGGGTGGTGGCCCCGCCCGGGGCCGAGGCCGGCTTCAGCGAAAGCCTGCTGGTGCTGCCGCATTGCTACCAGCCCAACGACCGCGCGCAGGAGATCGCCCCCGATCTGCCCGATCGCGCCGCCTGCGGCCTGCCGGCCGAGGGCTTCGTGTTCTGCTGCTTCAATCAGGCCTACAAGATCGAGCCGGTGATGTTCGGGGTGTGGATGCGGATCCTGGCCCGGGTGCCCGGCTCGGTGCTGTGGCTGCTGTCGCGCTCGGCGACGATGGAGGCCAATCTGCGGCGCGAGGCGGCGGCCCGGGGGATCGACCCGGCCCGGCTGGTGTTCGCCCCCCGCGCGCCCAAGCCGGCCCATCTCGCCCGCCATCTGCATGCCGGTCTGGTGCTCGACACGCTTTATTATAATGCCCACACCACCGCCAGCGACGCGCTGTGGGCCGGGGTGCCGGTGCTGACCGCGCCGGGGCCGCTGTTCCCGGCCCGGGTGGCGGCCAGCCTGCTTGCCACCCTCGGCCTGCCCGAGCTGATCTGCCCCGACCTCGCCGCCTATGAGGAAAAAGCGGTGGCGCTGGCGCTCGATCCGGCGGCGCGGGCCGCGTTGGTGCATCGGCTGGAACTGGCCCGGGTCCGCTCGCCTTTGTTCGATACCGAGCGCTTCGCCCGCGATCTCGAACGCGGTTTCGCCCTGATGTGGCAGGCCGCCCGCGCCGGCCACCGTCCCCGCCGGCTGGAGGTTCCGGCCGAATAGAGCGGGCTCCGCCCGCACCCGCCAAGGGCCGCAAGGCCCTTGGACCCCATCGAGGGTCGGGGGCGGCGAGGACACGGGAAAGGGTTCCACGGGCCCCCGGCCCTTGGCGGGTGCGGGCGGAGCCCGCGTCCTTACTATGCCAGCAGCGGCCGCAGGGCGGCGGCGATCTCGCCGGCGGTGTCGAGGCGGGGATGGGGCCAGGGCGTCAGGGTGGCGTGGCCGTCGAGCGGGCGGGCCAGGCCGCGTTCGAACAGCAAGTGGTGCAGGCGCTGGTGCTTGGGGGCGACCCAGCCGGGCGGGGCCCAGATCAGCACCGGGGCCGGGCTGGCGCAGGCCTCGCAGCACATGCTGACCGAATCGCCGGTGACGATCATCGCGTCGGCCAAGGCGAGGAAGCCGAAATAGGGATTGTCGCCCGGGGCGCCCCACAGATGCAGCCAGCGCGGCTCGGGCAGGGCGGCGGCCAGCGCCTCGGCCTGGGCGGCGCCGGTGCGGCGGCTGGTGGTCAGCAGCACCGAGCCGCCGGCCTCCTGGGTCAGGGCGGCGGCGCGGGCGCCGAGATCGGCGGCCAGTTCGACCGGGAACGGCCGGCGGCGGGTGGCGCCGCCGACGATCACCGCGACCCAGGGGCGGGGCAGGGCGGCGAAGCGCGGCGCCCACAGTTCGGCCGCCGCCGCCAGCTTGGCCGGGGTGACGCGGTGGGGGGCGCCGAGGATTTCCAGCCGGTTGGCGCCGGGGGCGGGGCGGTCGTGGGCCGGCACGGCGATCAGGGCGAAATCGTCGCGGCCGGGGGCGCCGGGATCCATGATCTGGGCCAGTGCCGCGCCGCACTGGCGGCGCAGCCAGCGCGCGACCGGGGCGGTGCGGCGGCCGGCGGCGATCACCAGACGCGGCCAGGGCGCCACCAGCCCGGCCCGGCTGGCCGGGGTCAGCCCGAGCAGGCCGGCACCGCGCAGCCAGTTGGGCAGGGCGCCCCAGCGGTCATAGGCCAGGGTCTTGACCGCGAACGGGACGCCGAGCGCCTCGGCTACCCCCAGCGCCTGACTGACATTGCCGGCGCGGTCGTCGGCCAGCACCCAGACCGGCACCGCCTCGTCCGGCATGCCCGTTCCTTCCGTCCCGGATTTCAAGAACCGGCCAGTCTGAACCATTTGTTTACGATTGCAAGCCTTTCCATG
>JBDLVO010000139.1:0-8995 GCA_039804805.1 Pseudomonadota bacterium | reverse complement strand
CTCCGAATTCGGCATCGACGTGGTCTGCGTCGACAAGGACGCCCGCAAGATCGAGCTGCTTCACAACAACGTGATGCCGATCTTTGAGCCCGGGCTCGACGAGTTGGTGGCCTCCAACGTCGAGGCCGGCCGGCTGTCCTTCACCACCGACCTCAAGGCGGCGGTGACGGGGGCCGACGCGGTGTTCATCGCCGTCGGCACGCCGTCGCGGCGCGG
Source organism: Pseudomonadota bacterium (assembly GCA_039804805.1). Classification (GTDB taxonomy): domain Bacteria; phylum Pseudomonadota; class Alphaproteobacteria; order Rhodospirillales; family Magnetospirillaceae; genus Phaeospirillum. The sequence goes on along the minus strand of JBDLVO010000139.1, from coordinate 8,779 downwards.
CGACGGCCACGCCGACCTGTCGTTCGTGTTCGCCGCCGCCGAGGAGATCGCCGACGCGCTCGACGGCTACACCGTGATCGTCACCAAATCGACCGTGCCGGTCGGCACCGGCGACGAGGTCGAGAAGGTGATCCGCGCCCGCCGCCCCGATGCCGAGTTCGACGTGGTGTCGAACCCGGAATTCCTGCGCGAGGGCTCGGCGATCAACGATTTCCTCCGCCCCGACCGGGTGGTGATCGGCACCGAATCCGAACGCGCCCGCAAGGTGATGAAGCAGCTCTACCGGGTGCTGTACCTGATCGAGACCCCGATCGTGTTCACCTCGCGCCGGACCTCGGAACTGATCAAGTACGCCGGCAACACCTTCCTCGCCACCAAGATCACCTTCATCAACGAGATCGCCGATCTGTGCGAGGCGGTGGGGGCCGACGTCCACGACGTCGCGCGCGGCATCGGCCTCGACGGCCGCATCGGCAAGAAGTTCCTCCACCCCGGCCCGGGCTATGGCGGCTCCTGCTTCCCCAAGGACACCCTGGCCCTGGTCCGCACCGCCCGCGATTCCGGCGCCCCGCTGCGGATCGTCGAGACGGTGGTGGCGGTCAACGACGAGCGTAAGAAGAAGATGGCCGACCGGGTGATCGCCGCCTGCGGCGGCGCCGTCGCCGGCAAGACCATCGCCGTGCTCGGCCTGACCTTCAAGCCCAACACCGACGACATGCGGGATTCGCCGGCGATCGATCTGGTGTCCGGCCTGATCGCCGCCGGGGCCACCGTCCGCGCCTTCGACCCCGAGGGGATGGACGAGGCGAAGAAGCTGCTGCCGGCGGGGGTGGTCTATTGCGACGATTCCTACGCCACCATGCCGGGGGCCGAGGCGCTGGTGATCGTCACCGAATGGAACGCGTTCCGCGCCCTCGATCTGTCACGGATCAAGTCGCTGCTGGCGGCGCCGCGGGTGATCGACCTGCGCAACGTCTACGAGCCGACCGAGATGCGCGACCAGGGCTTCGATTACCGCAGCATCGGCCGGGTGTGATCGCCCCGGCCGCCCCTGTTCCGGGAGGTGCCATGAAACGGATCGCCCTACGTGTCGCCCTGGCCCTGGCGGCGATCGCCGCCATCGCCGCCGCGCTGGCATGGCAGCAACAACACCGTCCGCCGGCGCCGGTTCCCGCCGCCGGCGGAGGCGGGGGCGACCTCACCGTCACCGGCACCTATGCCGACGATTGGCAGGCCGATTGCGGCCCGCTGACCGGATCGGCCCAGGAAAGCTGCACCGCCCGTCTCAACGCCCGCTACGGCCGGGCCGAGGACGTGCCAGTGCCCAAGGCCGACAAATAAGACCGCCCGGCCAATGAACTGACCCGTTGGGTCAGTTCAGGCCGAGACGGTGACGCTCAGACGCCGCGCGGGCTGGCCGGCCGCCGAACGGATCATTTCAAAGGGCGGCCGGGATAAGACCACGCCGCGGAGATCGGTTCCGATCATCGCGGCGTGGTTGCCGCCGGTGGCGGCCGGACGTCCGGGCGACGCATCACTGCCCCGGCGGAAAATCGGTGGACGCGGCGCGATCCCGTTGCGCCGCGAAGGCGGCGATCCGTTGGCGCAGGGTGCCAGGGGGCTGTCTCAGTCTCCCCGGCGTCACGGCGGGGTCGCCTCGTCCACCGCCCGCAGGCCGTTGAGCGTGCGGGGGTATCCGATGAAGGGCAGCAGTTGGGTGAGGACATCGATCAGCCGGCCGCGATCGTTGCCCACCCTCAGATTGGCGGCGATGTGCCCCTTGACCTGGGGCTCGCATCCCCCGAGCGCCACCAGCATGCTGAAAGTCAGCAATTCGCGGGTCGCGAGATCGAGCCCGCCCCGGGTGTAATGGTCGCCGAAGCAATTGGCCGACAGATAATGCTGGATGTGCAGCATGTCGGCGGGAGAGGAGGCGTAAAGCGCCTCGACCGTCTCCTCCCCGACGATCCGCTTCTCGATGGCCAGCCCCCGCTCCATCCGGTTTTCCGGCGTGGTGGTGGACTGGCCCGGCAGCGGCAGATCGATGCCCCGTTCGGTGAGCACCTCGTTGGTGGCCAGCAGGAAATCGATCACCCTGGCGATGCCGAGATAGGGCACCGCCTGATAGACGATCTCCTTGATCTCGACCGGGGTGACGCCAAGGGTCAACGCTACCCCCATCATCACCCGATATTCGCCGAGGGCCTGACAGGCGATGATCGCCGCCAGTTGCACCATCAGCCGGGTGCGCTCCTCCAGCTTCCCGTGGCGCAGAACCTCGTCGAACGCGAAATTGTCGAAATATTCGATCATCTCCGGATCGCTTTTGGACAGGGTGGAGACGTGCCCGGGAAACATCCGATCATGGTTCGCTTGAGCCTGCGGTGTCGGCGACATGATGACCCTCCGTTCGGTTGACTACAGATCCTGGCTGGTCGGCCGGAACAGGATTTCGTTGATGTCCACCTCCTCGGGCTGGCCGATGGCGAACGCCACCATGCGAGCGAAGGATTCGGGCGGAATGGCGTGGCGGGCATAAAAGTCCCGGATGCCTGCGGCGACATCGGCCTCGGTGACGCTGGCGGGGAGCTCCGTCGCCACCGCCCCGGGCGAAATGACGGTGGTGCGGATGTTGTAGGGCTTCACCTCCTGGCGCAGTCCTTCCGAGATGACCCGCACCGCATGCTTGGTGGCGGCGTAAACCGCGGAACCCGGCCGCACCTTGTGCCCGGCCACCGAGGAAACGTTGATGATGTGACCGCTCTTCTGGGCCTTCATCCGCGGCAGCACCGCGGCGATCCCGTACAGCACGCCCTTGATATTGACGTCAATCATTCGCTCCCAATCCTCGATCTTGAGGCGTTCCAGCGGCGAATGCGGCATCAGGCCGGCATTGTTCAGCAGCACATCGACGCGGCCGTGCAGGTCGACCGCCCGGTCGATCAGGGCCTGGACCTGATCGACCCGGGTCACGTCGGTCTTCACCGCGGCGGCGGCGTCGAGGGACAAGGCGGCGGCCAGGGCCTGAAGCCGGTCCAGACGCCGCGCCCCGATCACCAGCCGGGCGCCCGCTTCGGCCAGATGGCGGGCGGTGGCCTCGCCGAGACCGCTGCTGGCGCCGGTGATGACCACAACCTTACCCTGAAGTTCGGTATTGATGTCCATGGCTGTCTCCTGCATTTCACGACGGACCGACCGGACAGGGCGGACAACCAGAAGGCCGAGCCGTCCCGCCCTGAGATCGGCCCCCTTGCCTTACAGCGCCGTGGTGAGGATTTCGGTGATCACCTCGCGGGAGTAGATCTCCGCCACCCCGAAATAGCGGGCGTTGCCGAGCACGTTGTCGATGGTGGCGGGGAGGTCGGCCGCGGTAATGCCGAGCTGCGACAGGCGGGTCGGGGTGCCGACCTTGTCGAACCACGCCTCCAGCGCGGCGATGCCCTGCTCGGCGGAGGCGAGGCCGAAGATGGTCCGGGCGAAACGCGCGAACTGGGCCGGGTTGCGGCGGTGATACCATTTCATCCAGGCCGGGATCACCACCGACAGGCCGGCGCCGTGCGGCACGTTGAACAGCGCCGACAAGGCATGTTCGATCATGTGGTTGGGATAGCTGAAGCCGCCGGTGCCGTCGTAGATCAGGCCGTTGAGGGCCTGGGTGGAGGCCCAGGCGAATTCGGCGCGGGCATCATAATCGGCCGGATCGGCCAGCAGGGTCTCGGTGGTGTCCATCACCGTGCCGACGATCGCCTCGACCAGGCGCGAGTGCAGCCGGGGCTGTACCGAGGCGGTGAAATAGCCCTCGATCGCGTGGGCGATGACATCGGCGGCGGAATAGACCAGATAGTCGCGGCTGACGGTCCGCATCAGCTCGGGATTGACGATCGAGACCTGGGGATAGCAGTGCGGCGACTGGATCGCGAACTTCTCCCGGGTCTCCTCGTTGGTGACCACCGCGCCGCAATTCATCTCGCTGCCGGTGGCGGCCAGGGTCAGGATGTCGAAGATCGGCAAGGCGGCATTGACGATGCCCCGGCCGATGAACAGGTCCCACACGTCGCCGTCATAGAGCGTGCCGGCGGCAATCGCCTTGGCGCTGTCGAGCACCGAGCCGCCGCCGACACTGAGGACCGCGTCGACCTGACCGTCGCGAGCCAGGGCGATCGCGGCGCGGACCTTGGAGATCACCGGGTTGCTGACGATGCCGCCGCATTCGACCCAGGCGATGCCCTGGGCGGCCAGGCTTTCGGTCACCACGGCGAACAGGCCGTCCTGCTTGATCCGGTCGCTGCCATAGCACAGCAGCACCTTGCGACGGCCGTGATCGGCCAGATGCCGGCCGATCAGCTTTTCCTTGCCCCGGCCGAAATCGACCTTGGTCGGATTGAAATGGGTGAAACTTTCCATGGGAACGTCCTTTCGGGGAAAAACGATGTCGCCGCGCGGTCAGTCGGCGTGATGGACGCCGAGACTACAGCGCAGGTCGAGACCGGGATTCATCGCCAGTTGGACGATCAGATCGGCGACGCTTTTGCGCGACACCCGCCCGGTCGGGTTCTTGAACGGCTCTCCCTTCTGTGTGGTGCCGTAACGCACCTCGTCGCGATCGTCGAGCCAGGCCGGCCGCAGCAGGGTGTAGTCGAGATCCGACGCCTCGATCACCCTGGCCGCCTGACGGTACGGGTCGAGGATCCGCCCGAAATGCTGCCCCGGCACCTCGTCATAGATGCCCATTGAGGCGACGAAAATCAGTCGCCTGACCCCGGTGGCGGCCATCGCCTTGACGATGGCCCGCGCCATCGGCTCCAACGCGCCGTCGAGGTTGGCGTAGACCACGTCCTGGCCGGTCAGCGCCGCCTTCAGCCGCGGCAAATCGAGCACGTCGCCCTCGACCACCCGCACCCGATCCTCGGGTCCGGGCCGGCCCAACCGGACGGCGTCGCGCAGATAAAGGGTGAGGTTGGCCCGGGGATCGGCCAGAAACAGAGCGGTGGCGACCCGGGCGATCCGCCCGTGGGCCCCGAGGATCAGGATGTTGGTCATGACCCGAGGCCTCAGCGCCCGACCAGCGTCTGCAACGCGGCGGGATAACGGTCGCCCTGGACGGTGACGCCGGCCAACGCGGCGCCAATCTCGGCCAGGTCCTCGTGGCTCAGCTCGATCGCGGCCGCCCCCAGGTTCTCCTCCAGCCGGTGCCGCTTGGTGGTGCCGGGGATCGGCACGATCCAGGGCTTTTGCGCCAGCAACCAGCCGAGCGCGATCTGGGCGCGGGTGACGCCCTTGCGGGCGGCGATGCCCCCCACCACCTCGACCAGACCCTGGTTGGCCTGCCGGTTCTCGGCGCTGAACCGAGGCACCACGTTGCGGAAGTCCGAGCTTTCGAACGTGGTGTCGGCGGTGATCGCCCCGGTCAGGAAGCCTTTGCCGAGCGGGCTGAACGGGACGAAGCCAATCCCCAGTTCCTCCAGCGTGGGCAGGATCTCGCGCTCGGGCTCGCGCCACCACAGCGAATATTCGCTTTGCAGGGCGGCCACCGGCTGGACCGCATGGGCGCGGCGAATGGTCTGGGCTCCGGCCTCGGACAGGCCGAAATGGCCGACCTTGCCTTCGGCGATCAGCCTCCCGACCGCTCCCGCCACCGCCTCGATCGGCACCGCGGGATCAACCCGGTGCTGGTAGAGCAGGTCGATCCGGTCGGTGCGCAGCCGCCGGAGCGAGGCCTCGACCACGCTACGGATGTGGTCGGGACGGCTGTTCAATCCGGCCTGACGGCCGGTGGCGGGATCGATGTCGAATCCGAACTTGGTGGCGATCACCACCTGATCGCGAACCGGCGCCAACGCCTCGCCCACCACCTCCTCGTTGAGGAACGGCCCATAGACTTCCGCGGTGTCGAAGAAGGTCACGCCCAGATCGACCGCCGCCCGGATCAGGGCGATGGCGTCCGTGCGGTCGGTGGCCGAGCCGTAGCCGAAACTCAGCCCCATGCAGCCCAAGCCGAGAGCCGAAACCTGCAAACCACTATTGCCGAGCTGTCGCTGTTGCATCGCGCGTCTCCTTCTGCCGCCGGACCACTGGGAGCCGGCCATTGACTTGCACGAACTCTACGGCTTGGCGCAGCATGCGATTAGTCAGGGAAATCGGCATGAACCTATCGATGAGGCGCATAAATGCAGCGTACCAACCTCAACGACGTCATCGCTTTCCTCGCCGTGGCGCGCGAGCGCAGCTTCACCAGGGCGGCGGCCAAGCTCGGCGTCTCGCAATCGGCGCTCAGTCACACCATCCGCGGGCTGGAGGAGCGGGTCGGATTGCGTCTGCTCACCCGCACCACCCGCAGCGTCACCCCCACCGAGGCCGGCGAGCGCCTGCTGCTGTCGGTCGGGCCGCGCCTGGACGAGATTGACGCGGAAATGGCGGCCTTGAGCGCGTTGCGCGACAAGCCGGCGGGCAACATCCGCATCACCGCCGGCGCGCACGCGGTCCAGACCGTGCTGTGGCCGGCGATCAAACGGATACTGCCGGATTATCCGGACATCAGTGTCGAGGTGTGCGTCGATTCGGGCTTCAGCGACATCGTCGCCGAACGCTTCGACGCGGGTATCCGCCTCGGCGAAAGTCTGGACAAGGACATGATCGCGCTGCCGGTCAGCGGCGAAAGGCGACTGGTGGTGGTCGGCGCGCCGTCTTATTTCGCCACGAGGCCCCGTCCCGACACCCCGCTGGAGCTGACCGCCCACAATTGCATCAACATCCGCCAGCAGACCTCCGGCGGACTCTATGCCTGGGAATTCGAGAAAGACGGTCGCGCCCTGCGGGTCCGGGTCGACGGCCAACTGACCTTCAACAGCACCGGCGCGATCCTCGAGGCCTGCCTGGCCGGGTTCGGGTTGGCCTATCTGATGGAAGACACGGTGGTGGATCATATCGCCGCCGGACGATTGGTTCCCGTGCTGAAAGAGTGGAGCCCGCCCTTCGCCGGCTATTTTTTATACTATCCAAGCCGGCGGCAACCGACCCCGGCCTTCCGGGTTCTCATCGATTTTCTCCGCCGCAATCTTTCCGGCCATGACATGGACGCCTCGACGGTATCGGCGGAGCAGGGATGAGAGAGCCGGCCGGGATTGTTGGGAGACAATTCATACCGCCCGGCCAATGAACTGACCCGTTGGGTCCGTTCAGGCCGAGACGGCGACGCTCAGACGCCGCGCGGGCTGGCCGGCCGCCGAATGGATCAGTTCAAAGGGCGGCCGGTATGGGGCCTCAGGCAGGACGGATGGAACCCGACCGAAATGAGCCCCCCAGCGGCAGCGAAAACCATGCCGCCTCGATCTGGGGCGGATCGTCACCCGTGGCGAGGACGCCAGCCGAATCCGCGACAGCTCCTAAAGCCCACCCTCCTCGACGACCTTGCGTCGGAAGGCCGCCGGCGTCAGACCAAAATGCGCTTTGAATTGCCGATGGAAGTGACTGAGATTGGAAAATCCGCTTTCCAACGCCACCTCCGTTACCGAATCCGGCCGGGTCACCAGAAGCATCGCCGCCTTCTGCACTCGGCGCACATTGCAGTAATCGACAAAACTTTTGCCTGTATAGTGACGAAATTCTTTGGTGAAGACGCTACGCGACAACCCAAACAGAGACGTCGCCTGATCGATGGTGAGGTCTTCAGCCAAATGGCCTTCGACCCAGGCGACGACGTCATGGATTTTGGCTCGATGACGAGCGCCGGCCTGGTCCACGATCCTCTGCCGTTCCTTGGCATGCAGCGCCAGAAGCAGGCCTGCCGCGCTCCAGTTCAGATGCTGGGCCCGCTCGTCATCGACACCCAATCCGTCGGAGATCAGGTCGCTTAACTGGCCGAGCCACAGTTCCTGACCTGGATGGTCTGCCACGCTGACGCCGATCCCACGAAGACCATCGAGCATGGCAACGTGGGTCGGGGAAAAGAAGCTCGGCAGATCCTTCGGGGGGACGCAGACGATCTTCAATCGGCCAAGTTCATTCTCTCCGAAGAGGAATCGATGCGGCGTGTTGGGCGGGATGAGAATGGTCCTGGCCGATCGAAGCTCAATCTCGCCTCCCCCTGTCAGGAGTCGTCCCCCCTGGTCCCGGCACAGCGCGAATTCGAAGATGTCGTGCTCGTGCCATGGCGAGGATACGGCGATCTCGGCGCTCAGGCTCCACAGCATATTCACCCCAATCGTACATATGAAAAATCCGATCGGACAAGATCGGCTTCTTCCTTCAGATTAGGATCAACTCAGAGCACAAGGCAATGGGGCCGATAGTATATCCGTCTATCGCGGGCATCTCTATCGTCCCGATCGGCCGGCAATTTCGACCAAGGAGCGACCATGGCACCCGGGCTTCGGGACATCCCGCCGATCACCGCCCCGGCCCCAGAGCCCGACGTTCCCTGGAATTTCGAGAAATTCCTGGCCACGAATTCATAGGAGAGAAACCATGGCCGACACCGAACTCAGCCAGGACATCCATGCCCATTTTCATCTGTTCTGGGACAATTTCCCCGTCCCCGTGATGCTGGTCCGCAAGGATCGCACCATCCTTGACCGCAACCGTGCGGCGGAAGCCGTGGGCTGCGTCCCCGGAACCCGCTGCATCGATCGCGGCCCCAAGGACGCACACAAAGGATGTCTCGCCAACCTTGCGCTGCGCGAACAGATCACCAAAAGAAAAGTGCAATACGTGGATTTCATGGGGATCGTGATGGACTCTTATTGGATCCCTCTGCCGGACAACGAAGATGTCTTCGTCCATT
>JBDLVO010000138.1:0-10017 GCA_039804805.1 Pseudomonadota bacterium | reverse complement strand
CCGTTTTCCCCTCTCCGCCGATGTCCGCGAGGCCGACCGTGACTCTCAACCGTACCAAGCTGGCCGACCAGGCCTATGACGCGATCCGCGCGGAGCTGCTGAGCGGGCGGCGCTTCCTGCCCGGCGATAAGATCAGCGTCGAGGATCTCGCCCGCCAGCTCGGGGTCAGCCGCTCGCCGGTGTGGTCGGCGATCGCCCGGCTGGAGGCGGAGGGGATGGTCGATGTCCGCCCGCGCCAGGGGGTGTTCTTCATCGGCTTCGACATCGAGCGGCTGCGCGAGATCTTCACCGTCCGCGCCGCCTTGGAGGGCCTCGCCGCCCGCCTCGCCGCCCAGCGCGCCACCCCGGAGGAAATCGCCGAACTGGAACGCTCGATCACCCACCAGCGCGCCCTGATCCAGCAGGGGGAGATCGAGGCCTATACCCTTGAGGCCAATCGATTCCATACCCGCCTGACCGAACTGAGCGACAACGCCACCCTGACCGATCTGGTAACAAGGCTGTGGACCCGCAGCACCGCGATGTGCCTGCGCCGTAACCGCAAGGGCGGCGATTTCGACGAACGCACCGACGAGCATGTCGAAATGGTCGCGGCGGTCGCCCGCCATGATTCCGACGCCGCCGAGGCGATCACCCGCCACCACATCCACCGCCTCGCCGACTCGATGCGGGCCGACGATCTCGACTGACGGGGTTTCGCGGGCTCCGCCCGCACCCGCCAAGGGCCGAAGGCCCTTGGAACCCTTTCATTTTCTGCTTTTCGCCGGCTTGCTTCAGGCGACGACGCGCGGATCCCGTCAGCGCGAAGGGATCCAAGGGCCCGTGGCCCTTGGCGGGTGTGGGCGGAGCCCGCAAAAAAAAAAGCGCGGGCCGGAGGCCCGCGCTCAGTCACACGAACAATGCTTGAAGATCAGACCTCTGCCAGCACGCCTTCGCGCAGGGTGACGGCGCGGTCCATCCGGCGGGCCAGTTCGGGGTTATGGGTGGCGATCAGGGCGGCGACGCCGCTGCCGCGCACCACGCCGAGCAGTTCGGCGAACACCGTTTCGGCGGTATGGGGATCGAGGTTGCCAGTCGGTTCGTCGGCCAGCAGCACCTTGGGGGCGTTGGCGAGGGCGCGGCAGATCGCCACCCGCTGCTGTTCGCCGCCGGAGAGCTGGCCGGGACGATGCTCGGCGCGGGGAGCGAGGCCGACCCGGTCGAGCAGGCCGAGGGCGCGGGCACGGGCCGAGCGGCGGCTGGCTCCGGCGATCATCTGCGGCAGGATCACGTTCTCCACCGCCGAGAATTCCGGCAGCAGGTGGTGGTACTGGTAGACGAAGCCGAGATGGAGCCGGCGCAGCCGGGTGCGCTCGCCCTCGGAGAGGCCGCCGGCGGCGGTGCCGGCGAGGTGGATCTCGCCTTCGTCGGGCCGCTCCAGCAAACCGGCGATATGCAGCAGGGTCGATTTGCCGGCGCCCGAGGGGCCGACCAGGGCGACGATCTCACCCGGCCGCAGGGTCAGGTCAACCCCGTTCAGCACCGCCAGGGTTTCCTTGCCCTGGGCGAAGCGGCGGCGGATGCCGGACAGGCGCAGCCCCTCGCTGATGGCCTCACTCATAGCGCAACGCCTCCACCGGATCGAGCCGCGCCGCCCGCCAGGACGGGTAGATGGTGGCGGCGAACGACAGGCCGAGCGCCATCGCCACCACCGTCGCCACCTCGCCGGGTTCGACCCGGGCCGGCAATTGGGTCAGGAAATAGATCTCGGCGGCGAACAGGTCGCGGCCGATGATCGACTGGATGAACTGGCGGATCTGCTCGATATGGGTGGCGAACCACACCCCGAGCAGGGTGCCGAACAGGGTTCCCGCCACCCCGACCGAGGCCCCGGCCAGGAAGAAGATCCGCATGATCATCCCCCGCGTCGCCCCCATCGTGCGCAGGATGGCGATGTCGCGCCCCTTGTCCTTCACCAGCATGATCAGGCTGGAGATGATGTTGAACGCCGCCACCAGGATGATCAGGGTCAGGATCAGGAACATCACGTTGCGTTCGACCTGGACCGCGTTGAAGAAATTGGCGTTCGATTGCTGCCAGTCATAGATGCGGGCCTGACCGCCGGTGATCTGGAACAGGTCGCCGCGCAGGGCCGGCACCCGGTCGGGATCGTCGAGGAACACCTCGATCTGCGACACCGCGCCGGGCAGGCGGAAATAGGTCTGGGCCGCCGCGATCGGCATGAAGATGAAGGCCGAATCATATTCGAACATGCCGACATTGAAGGTGCCGACCACCCGATAGCCGCGCATCCTCGGCACGGTGCCGAAGGCGGTGGCGTTGCCCTTGGGCGAGATGATCGAGACGGTGTCGCCGATGGTCACCCCCAGCTTCTCCGCCAGCCGCGACCCCAGCACCACCGCGTCGTCGCCGCTGAAGGCGGCGGGATCGCCGCGCCAGTGGGCGCTGAAGATCGGTCGGGCCAGCAGATCCTCGGGGGCGACGCCGCGCACCATCGCCCCGGTGCCGCCGGCCGGCGAGGTGGCGAACACCTGGCCCTCGACGGTGGGGATCGCCATCGTCACCCCGGTCAGGTTGCGGATGCGCTGGGACAGCGATTCATAGCCGGTCAGCGCGCCCTCGGCGGCATAAACCCCGACATGCCCGTTGATGCCGAGGATCCGCGACAGCCACTCATGGCGGAACCCGTTCATCACCGCCATCACCACGATCAGGGTGGCGACGCCGAGACCGATGCCGGCCAGCGAAAAGCCGGCGATCACCGAAATGAACCCTTCCCGCCGCCGGGCGCGCAGGTAGCGGAACGCCACCATCCGTTCGAAGGAACCGAAGATCATGCCGTCATCCCATTGCGTTGCCGGCGAATCGCCGGGGTCCAGGGGCCTTGCGGCCCCTGGCGGGCGTGGGCGGAGCCCACGAGATCGGCGTCAGCCGAACAGCCGGGCCAGCGCGGATTCGGCCGACAGCTCGACCTTTTCGCCGCTGGCGCGGTTCTTCAGTTCGACCAGCCCGGCGGCGACGCCCTTCGGCCCGACCACCAACTGCCAGGGCAGACCGATCAGATCCATGTCGGCGAACTTGACCCCGGCCCGCTCGTCGCGGTCGTCATAAAGACAATCGCGCCCGCCGGCCGCCAGCTTGGCGTAGAGATCCTCGCACACCGCGTCGCAGGCGGCATCGCCACTCTTGAGGTTGACCAGCCCGACCTGGAACGGCGCCACCGCATCCGGCCAGATGATGCCGCGCTCGTCGTGATAGGCCTCGATGATCGCGCCGACCAGCCGCGACACGCCGATGCCGTAGGAGCCCATCTCGACCGGAATCGATTCGCCGTTCGGCCCCTGCACCACCGCGTTCATCGCCTTCGAGTATTTGGTGCCGAAATAGAAGATGTGGCCGACCTCGATGCCGCGCGCCTCGCGCAGACGCTCGGCCGGCGGCACGCCGGGGGCGTTGGGGTCGTGCTTCTCGTCGGTGACGGCATAGAGCCGGTCGAGCGCGGCGAGATCGATCTCGCCCTTGGCCGCCAGCTCGTCATAGGCGACGTCATAAAACACGCCGCTTTCACCGGTTTCGGCGAGGATGTGGAACTCGTGGGTGAGGTTGCCGCCGATCGCCCCGGAATCCGCCCGCATCGGAATCGCGGTCAGGCCCATCCGCTTGAAGGTCTTGAGATAGGCGGTGAACATCGCCTCGTAAGACCGCTTGGCACCTTCGAAATCCAGATCGAACGAATAGGAATCCTTCATCAGGAACTCGCGCCCGCGCATCACGCCGAAGCGCGGCCGCACCTCGTCGCGGAACTTCCACTGGATGTGGTAGAGGGTCTTGGGCAGGTCGCGGTAGCTCTTGACGTTGTCGCGGAAGACCTGGGTGATCAGTTCCTCGTTGGTCGGGCCGAACAGCATCTCGGGTCGTGGCGGTCGCGGATGCGCAGCATCTCCTTGCCATAGGCGTCGTAGCGGCCGCTTTCCCGCCAGATGTCGGCCGACTGGATGGTCGGCATCAGCAGTTCCTGGGCGCCGGCGGCGTCCTGCTCCTCGCGCACGATCCGCTCGATGTTGCGCAGCACCCGGAGCCCGAGCGGCAGCCAGGTATAGATGCCGGCGGCCGACTGACGGATCATCCCGGCCCGCAGCATCAGCCGGTGCGAGGCGATCTGCGCCTCGGACGGCGTCTCCTTGAGGGTCGGCAGGAAATAGCTGGAACGACGCATGACGGTCCTCTGGTCTTCGGGAAAGGCGGGAAAGCCGGGACTGTAGCCCGGATTGCCCGGACTGTCACGGCTCCGCCGCCACCCCCGGGCCGAGGGCAGACATGCCCCACCGGCGGGGAACCGCTCAGCGCGCGCCGCGCTGGGCGCAGGCCTCGGCCAAAGCGCGCTGATCGTCGCCGACCATCGGCTGGTCGTTATAGGTGAAGCTGTTGGTGCGGAAATCGTATTTGACCACGCCGATGGTGGTGTCGCTGCGCTCGAACGCCTTGCCGAGACCGCTGGTGACGTCGGTGCCGGCCATGTTCTTGCGGTAATTGATCGGGTTGATCCGGAGCGGAATTTCCAGCGTTTCCGGCACCACCCGGCGAGCGAAATCGGCGGCGGCGGGATCAAGGTCGGCCGAGACGACCTTGCGCCCGCGCACATCGATTCCGGGCTGATAGGCGACGTCGGCGTCGGGCACATGGCGGACCAGCCGGGCGCAATCCTGGCGGCTGATCGTCACGGTCTGAAGCGAGGCCGGCCCCTCGGCCCAGGCCGGCGCGGCGGCGATCGCCACCACCAGCAGGGCGGCGCGGGACAACGGCAACGGGAAACGGCGGGCCATGGCGGGTCTCCTGTTCTTGCCGCCGGCCAGAGTGCGCCCGCCCCGCCCCCCGCGCAAGACCGAAGCGGCCGACCTTTCCGTCTGTTGCCGCACGCCCACCCCTGCCGCAACAAGCCCACAAAAATCAGGGTGACAGACACAATAAAATTACGTACTCTTCCCCTACAAGCCCGGGCAACGGGAACGACCTTCACGACGACGACCAGCCTCTTGACGCGGCTCCGGAGTCAGGAGGATGCCCCCTAAACGGTGGAACCAGGAAAAGCGGCGGAATCGGTGACGGTTCCGCCGCAACCGTTTTGGCGACACCAAGCCTTGCCTTGTCCGCCGCCGGCTCCGAAGATGCGCCCGGCCCAAGCCAAGGGGGGCGGACAAAATGACGGCGGCGACGACGCTGCGGGCGAAGATCTGGCGGGTGATCCAGGTCGCCAGCGGCAATTTCCTCGAAATGTACGATTTCATGGTGTTCGGCTATTACGCCGGGGCGATCGGCCGGGCCTTCTTCCCCGCCGACAGCGAATTCGCCTCGCTGATGCTGACGCTGATGACCTTCGGCGCCGGCTTCCTGATGCGACCGCTGGGGGCGATCCTGCTCGGGGCCTATATCGACCATCACGGCCGCCGCGCCGGGCTGTTGCTGACGCTGGCGCTGATGGCGCTGGGGATGGTGCTGATCTCCGCTTTGCCCGGCTATGCCACCCTCGGCCTGTTCGCCCCGCTGCTGGTGGTGTTGGGGCGGCTGTTGCAGGGCTTCTCGGCCGGGGTCGAACTGGGCGGCGTCTCGGTCTACCTGTCCGAGATCGCGCCGCCCGGCCAGCGCGGCCTCTACGTGGCGTGGCAGTCGGCCAGCCTCAACCTCGCGGTGGTGGCGGCGGCGGCGATCGGGGTGGCGCTGCATTCGGCGCTGCCGTTGGCCGAGATCGAGGCCTGGGGCTGGCGGATTCCGATGCTGATCGGCTGCCTGATCATCCCGGCGCTGTTGCTGCTGCGGCGCGGCCTGACCGAGACCGAGGCCTTCGCCGCCCGCCGCCATCACCCCTCGGTGCGCGACATCCTGCGCGGGGTGGCGGCGCATTGGCGGATCATCCTGCTCGGCACGCTGATGGTAACGATCAGCAACGCGGCGTTCTATCTGCTGACCGCCTACACCCCGACCTTCGGCAGCGCGGTGCTGCATCTGTCGAGCCGCGACGCCTTGCTGGTGACGCTGTGCGTCGGCATCACCAACGTGGTGTTCGTCCCGCTCGGCGGCGCCCTGTCCGACCGGGTCGGCCGCCGCCCGGTGATGCTGGCCGCCGCCGCGCTGATCCTGCTCACCGCCTATCCGCTGCTGTCCTGGCTGGCGGCGGCGCCGTCCCTGACCCGGATGCTGGAGGTCGAGGAAACCCTGGCGGTGTTCTATGCCCTCTATAACGGGGCGATGATCGTCCACGTCACCGAGATCATGCCGTTCGAGGTCCGCACCGCCGGCTTCTCGCTGGCCTACAGCCTGTCGCAGACCCTGTTCGGCGGCTTCACCCCGGCGATCTGCACCTACCTGATCCATGTCAGCGGCAATCCGGCGATCCCGGGGGCGTGGCTGTCCTTCGCCGCCTTGCTGGCAATCGGCGCCCTGCTGGCCTTTCCCCGCCTCGCGCCCCGTCCTTGAGGGGGCACTCGCCCACGCTCATTCAAAGACGATTCGCGGGCTCTGCCCGCCCCCGCCAAGGGCCGCAAGGCCCTTGGAACCCTTTCCTTGTCCTTCGCGCGGCAAACACCCGCGCCCAAGCTGAAAGGCCGGTCCGCGCCCGCCCCCTAAGGGCCTTGCAGCCCTTGGCGGGCGTGGGCGGAGCCCACTTGGAGGGGTTTACGCCAGCCCGGCCCGCAGCAGATCCCACACCCGGGGATCGGGCGCCAGCAGCAGAGTGCCCTCGCTGGCGCGCGGCTGGTAGGGGGTGCCGTCGAGCATCCGGCCATGGCCACCGGCCTCGGCGTGGATCAGCACCCCGGCGGCATGGTCCCACGGCATCAGCCGGCGGAAATGGGCGAAATGCAGCTTGCCGCCGACCAGATCGAGGTAATCGTGGGCGGCGCTGCCCTGACGCAGGACGTGGGCCACCCGGCCCTGCAGGCGCGAGCCACGCCGGATCGAGCCGCTCAGACTGTCGAGCGGCCCGCCCGGCAGCACGGCGAGGCGGCGATCGCCGTCCCACGCCCCCTGGCCGCGTTCGGCGATCACCATCCGCCCGGCCACCGGATCGTAGATCCAGCCGCAGTGGGTGACGCCGTCGATCACCAGGGCCAGAATCACCGCGAACCGGGGCGAGCCCTTGGCGAAATTGGCGGTGCCATCGACCGGGTCGATCACCCACACCGCGCCGGGCCGTTCCAGCAAGCCGAGCCGGGCGGGATCGGCCGCCACCCCCTCCTCGCCGACGCAGGGCACCCCGGGGGCCAGCGCGGCGAGGCCGGCGGCGAGGGCGCGTTCGGCGGCGGTGTCGGCGGCGGTGACCAGTTGGCCGGGGGCCTTTTCATGCACCTCGCCCGGAGCGAGATGGCCGAAGCGGGGCAGGATCTCGGCCGCCGCCACCGCGCGCAGCAGGGCGGCGACCGCCAGCGGATCGGGCAGCCCGGTCATGAGGACGGTGCGGCGCGCCCGGCGGCCTGACGGCGCTGGAAGCGGTGCAGGTCGGCCGGATCGAGCTTGACCCGCAGATAGGCCTGGGTCTCGTCGTCGCGGCGGGCCACCACCTCGCCATGGCGGTACAGCCAGGCGATGGTCGCCCCGTCGCTCAGCGCCAGGGCGACGTCGAGCACCGCCCGCCCCTGCCCCAGCCGGTCGTCGATCTCGGCCAGCAACGCCGGCAGGCCCTCGCCGCTGACCGCCGATAGCGGGATCTGGTTGGGATGGCGGCGCGACTGGTTGAGCAGTTCCTCGCGCCCGGCCGGGTCGAGCCGGTCGATCTTGTTGAGCGCCTCGAGCAGGCCGTCATCGACCAGTTCGCCGACGCCGAGTTCGCGCAGCACCGTCTCGACGTCGGTGGCCTGGGCGGCGCTGTCGGGATGGGAGATGTCGCGGACATGGACCACCACGTCGGCCTCCAGCACCTCCTCCAGGGTGGCGCGGAAGGCGGCGACCAGTTCATGCGGCAGGTCGGAGATGAAGCCCACCGTGTCGGACAGGATCGCCGGCCGCCCCGACGGCAGGGTCAGAGTGCGCATGGTCGGGTCGAGGGTGGCGAACAACATGTCGCGCGCCATCACCTCGGCCCGGGTCAGGGTGTTGAACAGGGTCGATTTGCCGGCGTTGGTGTAGCCGACCAGGGCGATGATCGGATAGGGCACCCGGCGGCGCGCCTTGCGGTGCAGGTCGCGGGTGCGCTTGACCTCCTCCAGCTCGCGCTGAAGCTTGACGATCCGCTCGCCGATCAGACGGCGGTCGGCCTCGATCTGGGTCTCGCCCGGGCCGCCCAGGAAGCCGAAGCCGCCGCGCTGGCGCTCAAGGTGGGTCCAGGACCGCACCAGCCGCGAGCGCTGGTAGCTGAGCGCCGCCAGTTCGACCTGCAACGTGCCCTCGCGGGTACGGGCACGGGCGCCGAAGATTTCGAGAATCAGGCCGGTGCGGTCGATCACCTTGCAGCCCCAGGCCTTTTCGAGGTTGCGCTGCTGCACCGGCGACAGGGCGGCATCGACCACCACCAGGGCGATGTCGGCCGCCTCGACCGTCTCGGCCAACCGCTCGACCGCGCCGCTGCCGATCAGGGTGGCCGGGCGTGGCCGGCTGACCGCCACCACCTCGGTCGCGACCACGTCGAGATCGATCGCCCCGGCCAACCCGACCGCCTCGGCCAGCCGGGCTTCGGGACGGCGGATTTCGGCCTCGCCCGCGCCGCCGCCGCGCCGCGCCGGATGGATCACCAGGGCGGCCTGACGGCCGGAGGATGACGGCCCCGCCGGGGGCCGGTCGGATGCGGACCCGTTCACCTACTCTTCACCACCTTCCTTGGCGGCCGGATCGAACAGAACGATCGGAGTGGACGGCATCACCGTCGAAATCGCGTGCTTGTAGACCAACTGGGTATGTCCGTCGCGGCGCAGCAACACAGAGAAATTGTCAAACCAAGTGACGATTCCTTGCAGCTTGACCCCATTGATCAGAAAAACCGTTACCGGCACCTTGTTCTTGCGAATATGATTCAAAAAAACATCTTGAACGTTCTGATTCTTCTCAGCGGACATGTGTAGGATCCGTTCTTTTGGCCCGTTTAGATTGCGGGGGCGACGCCGGGGTGGCTCCCCGGTCTATCCCGTTGGTTAGCACCATTCCGGGGCGATGGGAATCGCTACTTCAGCCAACAACGCCGCCAGCGCGGCACAGTCGGGCACGATCCGGGCCGGGGCGGCGACGAATTCCCCCGGGCGCGGCGGTTCGGGGCGCAGCAGCACCGGGGTACAGCCGGCGCGCACCGCGCATTCGATGTCGACGGTGGCATCGCCGACGAACCACACCTCGGGCGAGGGGGCAAGGCCGGTGCCGTCGAGCGCCAGCGCCACCGCCGCCGGGTCGGGCTTGTCGGCCGGGGCGTCCTCGGCCCCGACCAGCCGGGCGAAATGACCGCTCCAGCCCAGCGCCTCGGCCTCGGCGCGCAGGAAATGACCGCGCTTGTTGCTGACCACCGCCAGGGTCACCCCGGCCCCGGCCAGACCGGTCACCAATCGGGCGGCGCCGGGCAGCGGGGCGAGATGATCGAGATGGATCGCGGCGAAGGCGGCGCTGAACACCCGGGCCGCCTCCTGCCAGCGCTCGCCGAACATCGCCGGGAAGGAATCGCGCATCGAGGCGGCGACATGGCCCTTGGTCTGGGCCAGGTCCCATTCCGGCATGTCGAAATGGCGGAAGGTGGCGTTGTAGGTGTGCTGGATGCAGAGCCAGGAATCGACCAGGGTGTTGTCCCAATCGAACAGGATCGCGCGCGGGCGCGGCAAAGAAGAGGGCATCAGACGGCTTTTCTCATGTTGGCCCCAACGTTATCGGGCTTTCGCCCGAACCCAACCGGGGCGATGCCCCGGACCCCCTTCTTTTTAAAAAACAAGGGGGGTTGGGGGCCTCGCCCCACGCGGGCCCGCGGGCGGCAGCCCGCGTTGCTTGTTTTATCGCGCGCAAAGCGCGCGGGGCGGCAGCCCGCGTAGCTTGTTTGTGATCAGAAGAATTCCA
>JBDLVO010000137.1:0-2786 GCA_039804805.1 Pseudomonadota bacterium | reverse complement strand
AGGACGATCTTGAGCTGTTCAAGCTCAAGCACCTGGAAGAGGTAAAATCAAAAAGCACGCATCACGAACTAAACCTGCTGGAGATGCCCTTCCACATCCCCCCGGGAAAGATGGAGACCGTGCTCGACTGGTCCTATTCCAACGGCCGCGACCTGTTCGAGATCGGCCGCGCCTCGGCCCGCGACTTCCTATCCAAGCATCCCGGGCTGCTGCCGTAGGGGAAGGGACCGAAATGACCCCAACGGCGGGCGCCTGCCCGCACCCAGCCGGGGCGATGGCCCCGACCGTCTGTTTTTTCCGTCGGAGCGCTCGCCGCCCCGCTGTCCCCCTGCCCCCGGCCGCAGCTTCCGGCCGCGACGCGACCTGATGAGGAGCATCATGACGTTCGTCGACCTGTTCACCAAACGGGCCCCCACCGCCAATGCCACCCCCAGCCTGCCGGCCGAGCCGGTAATCGCCGCGCCCCGCCCGGCCGAGCCGGTCGGCGGCGGCCTCGGGCTTGATTCCGACACCATCCAGCGCACCATCAAGGCGATGGCCGAACGGGTCGGCCGGCTGGGGGTCGAGGCGATCGAGATCGACGGCCGGGTCGATCAGGTCAGCGCGCGCGGCGCCAGCCGCAAGCAGGACCTGGAAACGGTGGTCAGGTCGGTTCACGAAATGGCCGAGGCCAACGTCCGCATCAACGACCTGTCGGTGGCGACCAAGACGGCGATGACCAGCGTCGCCGGGGCGATGGACGAGGCCCGGGTCACCTCGCAGGCGGCGCTCCACACCATCGAGGGGCTGGTCGAGGGAATCGGCCACATCGAGGGCAAGCTGCCCGACCTGCAAAAGTCGCTGAGCGAAGTCGCGGCGGTGTCGAAGGACATCCAGAAGATCGCCGGCCAGACCAATCTGCTGGCACTCAATGCCACCATCGAGGCGGCCCGCGCCGGCGAGGCCGGCAAGGGCTTTGCGGTGGTGGCGGGCGAGGTCAAGGACCTGTCGCGCCAGACCGCCAACGCCGTCACCACCATCCAATCGACCCTGGCCACCCTGGGCAGTCTGATCGACACCCTGATCGCCGAATCCCGCGCCGCCTCGACCGTGGCCAGTTCGGCCCGCTCCGGCAGCGGCGACATCGGCGGCGCGGTGGCCCGGATCGAGCAGGTCAGCCACGACCTGGCCCAGGTCCAGAATCAGGTGGATTCGATCGTCGACGCCGCCGCCCGCAACCGCGAGCAATGCGCCGCGATCGGCGAGGCGATCGACCTGATCGAGGAAACCACCAAGGCCTCGGTCGAGGACATGGAGGCGGTCAAGCAGCGTACCGCCAACCTGCTCGAAATGAGCGAGGACATGATCACCCTGACCGCCGAGGCCGGGATCGAGACGGTGGACAGCCCGTTCATCAAGATCGTCACCGAGCGGGCCCGCCAGATGTCCCAGTTGCTGGAACAGGCGGTCGAACGCGGCGAGATCGGCCTCGACGCCCTGTTCGACACCAATTATCAGCAGGTGCCCGGAGTCGAACCGCCCCATTATGTGGTGCGACACACCGACTACACCGCCCGGATGCTCGGCCCGATCTGCAACGAGGTGGTCAATGCCTCGCCCGACATCCTGGCCTGCACCCCGGGCGACATGAACAATTACTACCCGATCATCAACGACGCCTTCGCCAAGCCGCCGACCAACGACCCGGTGTGGAACGCCGCCAATTCCCGCGCCCGCACCAAGCAGCTCGACCGCACTTCGCTCAACCAGATGAAGTCGAAGAAGTCGTTCCTGCTCCAGACCTACCGCCGCAACATGGGCGGCGGCCGCTTCGACCTGATGAAGAACATCTCCGCCCCGATCATCCTCAAGGGCCGGCAGTGGGGCATTCTGCGCATCATGGTGCGGGTGCGCTGAACCGGACGGGGCCGGTTGCCCCGTCCTTTTTCATTGAAAAAACCAAGGGGGTCCGGGGCATCGCCCCGGCGGGTCGCGGGCAGAGCCCGCGCCTCGGTTGCCGGACGCTCAGAGCCCGGCGCAGGCGATCGCCCAGAAATCGGCGGCCTTGAGGCTGGCCCCCCCGATCAGCCCGCCATCGACATCGGGCAAAGCCAGCAGATCGGCGGCATTGTCGGGCTTCATCGAGCCGCCATAAAGGATCCGGGTCGCGCCCGCCGCCGATTCGCCCAGCAGGTCGATCAGTTCGGCCCGCAGGGCGGCATGGACCTCCTGGGCCTGGGCCGGGCTGGCGACCCGGCCGGTGCCGATCGCCCAGACCGGCTCATAGGCGATCACCACCGTGGCCGGATTGGCGCCATCGGGCAGCGAGCCGCGCAACTGCCCCAGGGTAACGTCGAGGGTGCGGCCGGCCTCGCGCTCGGCCAGGGTCTCGCCGACGCAGACGATCGCGGTCAGCCCGGCCGACAGCGCTGCCTCGGCCTTGGCCTTGACCAGGGCGTCGCTTTCGCCATGGTCGGCACGCCGCTCGGAATGGCCGAGGATCACCGCGCTGCAACCGAGATCGGCCAGCAGCGGCGCGGCGACGTCGCCGGTATGGGCCCCCGACGGGGCGGGATGGCAGTCCTGGGCGCCGATCTCGATTTCGCTTTTGGCCAGCGCCGCCGCCACCGGAGCGATCAGCGGGAAAGGCGGGCAGATCAGCAGGTCGCGGTCCGGCCGAGGACCGGCGGCCCAACGCGCGGCGAGATCGCGGCCAAGGGCGACCGAATCCGCCAGCAGACCATTCATCTTCCAATTGCCGGCGATCAGGATGCGTCGGTTGGTCATCGGATTGTTCTCCCCCAGGG
>JBDLVO010000136.1:0-7939 GCA_039804805.1 Pseudomonadota bacterium | reverse complement strand
CCCGGTTCTGCTCGAGCTGGATGATCTTCGGCTCGACCGTGGCGGCGAAACGGCCGTTGCGGCGGTAGAGATCGAGGATACGCTTGACGTCGGCCTGGACCTTGGTGCGGGTGTAGACCGTGCGCGGCTTGAGCTGGACCTCGGACGACAACTGGTCCTGCTTGAGCTTGCGATTCCCCTCGAAGGCGATGCGGTTGATGATCGGGTTTTCGACCACCCGCACCACCAGGGTGTCGCCGTCCTGACGGATGGTGACGTCGGCGAACAGGCCGGTGTCGTAGAGCGCCTTCAGCGAACGGTCGATCCGCTCGGGATCGAACGGATCGCCCTCGGTCAGGGTCATGTAGGAACGGACGCTCTCCACCTCGATGCGCTGGGTGCCCTGCACCACCACCGAGCGGATCTGGCCGGACGCCTGGGCCCAGACGGGGCCCGCGGTCGCGACCATCACCAGGCCCGCCACCACCCCGGTCCACAGCCTTACGCCCATCGGTGTCTCCCTTGCCCGCCCAATGCTCCGCCCCGGCGTGGGGTCACGAGAACAGCCGTACGACCGAATCCCAGACCGGCAAGGCCACAATGTCGTTGCGGGTCGCGAAGATCATCAAGGCCAATACCAGAAACAGCCCGATTCGAAAACCATATTCTTGGGCCCGCTCGCCAAGAGGCCGACCAAGGATCGCCTCAAAGGCATAGAAAAGAAGGTGCCCGCCATCGAGAACCGGGATAGGAAAAAGGTTGATGAGGCCAAGATTCAGCGACAGCAGGATGGTGTAATAGATCACGCTCGACAGGCCGAGCTGGGCCGCCTCGCCCGCCCCCTTGGCGATGCGAATCGGCCCGCCCAGTTCGTCGGAATTGCGGGTGCCGCTGATCATCTGGCCGATGCCGACGAAGGTGGCCCGCACCATCGCCCCGGTCTCGGACAGGGATTCGCCCAGCGCCGAAATCGGGCCGTGATGGATCACCCGGGTGCTGGCCGGATTGGCCGACACCCCGAGCACCGGCACCTTCTCCATGTCGCCGAACAGGCCCTTGCGCAGATCGACGCGCGGCCGGGCGCTGATGGTCAGGGTCTCGTCGCCACGCTTCAAGGTCAGTTCGAGCGGCTGCTCGATCTCGAGCCGGACGATGCGCTGGATGTCCTGGAAACGCTCGACGGCGCGGCCGTTGATCGCCACCACCCGGTCGCCAACCTGGATCCCGGCGGCCTCGGCGGCGGTGCCGGGAAACACCCCCCCCACCACCGGCTCGGTCACCGGCTGGCCCAGCACCATGAACAGCCCGGCCAGACCCAGCACCGCGAACACCAGATTGGCGGCCGGCCCGGCCGCCACCACCGCCGCGCGCTGGCCCAACCGCTTGTGCTGGAACGACCAGGATTTCTCCTCTTCGGTCAGTTCGCGCGGCTCGGCGGTGGTCGAGGCGGCGTCGGCGTCGCCGAAAAAGCGGACATAGCCGCCGAGCGGGAACAGCGCCACCCGCCAGCGGGTGCCGGTCTTGGTGTTCCAGCCCCACAATTCCGGCCCGAAGCCGATCGAGAACACCTCGACCCGCACCCCGTTGGCCCGCGCCACCAGGTAATGCCCCAGCTCATGGACGAACACCACCACGGTGATGATCGCCAGGAAGATCACCACGTAGTACCACACGCCATGCAGCACGTTGGTCAGCAGAAGGGACAAATCCATCGGGCGGGCCTCTGGTTGTTCAAAGCTGCCCGATCACCGACTCGGCATAGCGCCGCGCCGTCTGATCCTGGGCGAGAACGTCCTCGATCGAACCGAGGTCGCGATGATTGACGCCGTCGATGGTCTTCTCCACCACCTGGGCGATGTCAAGGAAGCCGATGCGGCGGCCGAGGAAGGCGGCCACCGCCACCTCGTTGGCGGCGTTCAACACCGCCGTCACCGACGAGCCGGCCCGCATCGCCTCGCGCGCCAGCCGCAGCGCCGGGAAGCGCTCGGGATCGGGCGCCTCGAAGGTCAGGGTGGCGATGGCGGCCAGATCGAGTCGCGGCACCGGGGCCGGAATGCGGTTGGGCCAGCCCAGCGCCAGGGCGATCGGGGTCCGCATGTCGGGCGAGCCCAGCTGCGCCAGCACCGAGCCGTCGCGGTAGGCCACCAGCGAATGCACCACCGATTGCGGATGCACCACCACGTCGATCTGCTCTTCCGGCAGGCCGAACAGGTGGTAGGCCTCGATCATCTCGAGCCCCTTGTTGAACATCGAGGCGGAATCGACCGAGATCTTGGCCCCCATCGACCAGTTGGGATGGGCCACCGCCTGTTCCGGGGTCACACTCGCCATGTAGGCGCGGTCCCTGGTGCGGAACGGCCCGCCCGAGGCAGTGAGGATGATCTTCTCGACCTGATCGCGCTGGCGGGTGTCGAGCACCTGGAAGATCGCCGAATGCTCGGAATCGACCGGCACCAGGGTGGCGCCGTGGGTCTCGATCTCGGCCATCACCAGCGAGCCGGCACAGACCAGCACTTCCTTGTTGGCCAGCCCGATGGTGGCGCCGCGCCGGATCGCCCGCAGCGTCGGCGCGAGGCCGGCGGCGCCGACGATCGAGGCCATCACCCATTCCGCCGGCAGATCGGCGGCGTCGGCCACGGCAGCGGCGCCGGCCGCAACCTCGGTGCCGGTGCCGGCGAGCGCGTCCTTCAGCGCCGGATAGGCGGATTCGTCGGCGACCACCGCCACCCGGGGCTTCAGCCGGCGGACCTGATCGGCCAGGATGTCGACCCGGGAATTGGCCACCAGCGCCTCGACGCGGTACAGATCCGGACTGGCCTCGACCAACTCGACGGTATTGCGCCCGATCGAACCGGTCGAGCCGAGAATCGTCACCCCACGCCTTGCGCTCATAACCCCCCTCACTCTCATCAGGAAAAAATGGTCGTCACGACCAGCTCAGAACCGCGCGCCCGGTCAGCAGCGCGAGCAGCGCCACCGCCGCCGCCGCCGCCAGCAGGCCATCGACGCGGTCGAGCACCCCGCCATGGCCGGGAATGATTCCGCTCGAATCCTTGACCCCCCAGCGGCGCTTGACCCAGGATTCGAACAAATCGCCGGCCTGGGCCACCACGGCGAGGCCGGCACTGGCCAGCGCCACCCAGGGCAGGCCCGCCACCCCCTCGGCCCAGGCCACCCCGGCCCCGACCAGGGCGGCGCAGGCCATCCCGCCGAGCAGGCCGGACCAGGTCTTCTTCGGGCTGACCCGCTCCATCAGCAGCGGCCCGCCGAAGGTGCGGCCGCTGGCATAGGCACCGATATCGGTCGCCCACACCGCCAGCAGCAGCCACCACACCGTCGCCGCGCCGTGGACCGGCTCGCCGCGCAGCCACACCAGCGCCACCGTCGGCAGGCCGATATAGGCCGCCCCCAGCGCCGACCACAGCCGGCGGCCATGCACCGGACAGACCAGCAGGAACGACAGCAGGGTGGCGACCCCCACCATCACCAGCGCCGAGTGGGGATCATGCACCGTCCACAACGCGGCGACGGCGCAGAACAAAGCCGACAGCTTGCCGGCGGTGCCGAAGCCGCCGCAGGCGATGCGATGCCATTCCCAGCACATCAGCGCCGAGGCGACGGCGGCAAGCAGGGCGAACGGATAGCCGCCGGCCCAGGCCGCCAGCAAAGCGGGCGGGGCCAGGACCAGGGCCGACAGGGTACGGGTCTTCAGCAAGTCGCGCTCTACCTCGCCCCGCCGAAGCGCCGGTCGCGACGATGGAAGTCGCGCAGCGCGGTCTCCAACTCGGCGCGGCCGAAATCCGGCCACAGGGTCTCGATGAACACCAGCTCGGCATAGGCGCCCTGCCACAGCAGGAAATTGCTGATGCGCTGCTCGCCGCTGGTGCGGATGATCAGATCGGGATCGGGAATCCCGGCGGTGAACAGATGGGCGCCGACCACGCTCTCATCGACCTGGTCCGGGGTGAGCCGGCCGCTGGCGACGGCACGGGCCACCGCCCGGGTCGCCTCGACGATCTCCTGCCGCCCGCCATAGGACAGCGCCAGCACCAGGGTCAGATCGACATTGCCCTCGGTGCGGGCCTCGGCCTCCTCGATCATCCGGATGATGTCGGGACCGAGCCGCGAGCGTTCGCCGATCACCTTGAGGCGAATGCCGTTCTTGTGCAGCGTGTTGATCTCGTTGCGCAGATACAGCCGTAGCAGGCCCATCAGATCGGCGATCTCGCCGGCCGGACGCTTCCAGTTTTCCGACGAGAAGCCGTAGAGGGTCAGATAGGACACCCCCATCTCCCGCGCCGCTTCGACCGTGCGCCGCACGGATTCCGCCCCGCGCTTGTGGCCGGCGGTGCGGGGCAGGCCACGGGCGCGGGCCCAGCGGCCGTTGCCGTCCATGATGATGGCGACATGGACCGGCGGCGCGGGCGGATCGGCGGCGAGGGGAGAGGAGGCTTCCATGCCGGTCACACCTGAATGATTTCTTTTTCCTTGGCGGCGAGCAGATCGTCGATCTTCTTGATCGTGTCGTCGGTGATCGCCTGGACTTCCTTCTCGTGCTTCTTGATCTCGTCCTCGGAGAGATGCCCCTCCTTTTCGAGCTTCTTGAGGCTGTCCATGCCGTCGCGGCGGACGTTGCGCACCGAGATGCGGGCCTGCTCGCTGTACTTGCCGGCGACCTTCTGCAATTCCTTGCGGCGCTCTTCGTTGAGCGGCGGAATCGGCACGCGGATCATCTGGCCGTCGGCCTGCGGGTTGAGGCCGAGGCCGGCATTGACGATCGCCTTCTCCACCGCCTTGACCAGCCCCTTGTCCCACACCTGCACGGTCAGCATGCGCGGCTCCGGCACGCCGACGGTGCCGCACTGGCTGAGCGGCATGGTCTGGCCGTAGGCCTCGACCACCACCGGGTCGAGCAGGTTGGTCGAGGCACGGCCGGAGCGCAGGCCGGAAAAGTCCTTCTTGAGCACGTCAACGGCGCTGTCCATGCGCCGGACGATGTCCTTCTTGAGGTCGCTCCAGGTGGTCGGGACAGACACGTTCGAACCCCTTTCTACTCGTTCTCGATGGTGGTGTAGCGGCCCTGGCCGGTGATCACCTGGGCGAACGCGCCGGGACGGTGCAGATCGAACACGACGATCGGCATCCGGTTCTCGCGACAGAGCGCGATCGCCGCGGTGTCCATCACCGCGATGTTGCGGGCCAGCGCCTCGTCGAAGGTCAGGTGGTCGTAGCGGACCGCGCCCGGATCCTTCTTCGGATCGGCGGAATAGACCCCGTCGACCTGGGTGGCCTTGAGCAGGGCGTCGCAGCCCATCTCGACCCCGCGCAGGGCGGCGGCGGTATCGGTGGTGAAAAACGGATTGCCGGTGCCGCCGGCGAAGATCACCACCCGCCCCTTTTCCAGGTGGCGAATGGCACGGCGGCGGATGAAGTTCTCGCACACCGTCGGCATGGTCACCGCCGACTGCACCCGGGTCACGACGCCGCACCGTTCCAGTGCGTTCTGCAGCGACAGGGCGTTGATCACGGTGGCAAGCATGCCGACATTGTCGGCGGCGGCGCGTTCCATCCCGGTGGCGGCGCCCTGGACGCCGCGGAAGATGTTCCCGCCACCGATGACGATGCCGACCTCGACCCCGAGAGCCCGCACCGATTTGACTTCCCCGGCGACCCGGTCGAGGGTGGCGGGGTCGAGCCCGTACGCCTGCGGGCCCATCAGGCCCTCCCCGGAAATCTTGAGAAGAACGCGGCGGTAAAGTGCGTCGCTGGCCATGGACTCCCTTTGGGGGCTTGGTGGCGCGAAAGGCCGGAAGGCGCGCCCCTCGGGACGGGTCGGGGCCGGGCGGCGGCGATCATACACCATTCCGTCCCGCTGTCGCCCCTGTTGTCGCGGGGCCGCGCCGGGGCACACCGGCCGTCCCACCCGGCTCCCGCCCATTCGGACGGGAGGGGGTGGGACGGCCGGTGCGACGGAGATCAGCGCCCGAGCTGGGCGGCGACTTCGGCGGCGAAGTCGCTCTGTTCCTTCTCGATGCCCTCGCCGAGGGCGAAGCGGGCGAAGCCGGCCAGCTTGATCGGCGCGCCGAATTCCTTGCCCTTGGCTTCGATCAGCTTGGAGATCTTGCTCTCCTGGTCGATCACGAACACCTGCTCGGACAGACAGACTTCCTCGTAGTACTTGCGGATGCGGCCTTCGACCATCTTCTCGATGACGTTGGCGGGCTTGCCCGAGGCCTGGGCCTGCTCGGTCAGCACGCTGCGCTCGCGGTCGAGGGCGGTGGTGTCCACCACGCTCGGATCGAGGAATTGCGGGTTGGCGGCGGCGACATGCATCGCGATCTGGCGGCCCAGTTCGGCCAGCTTGGCGGCATCGGCGCTGGATTCGAGCGCGACGAGGCAGCCGATCTTGCCGAGGCCGGGGGCGACCTGGGTGTGGACGTAGGACGCGACCACGCCCTCGGCGACTTCGAGCCGCACCGCGCGGCGCAGGTTCATGTTCTCGCCGATGGTGGCGATCAGGCTGGTCAGCTGCTCGCCGACGTTTTTGTCCGCGCCCGGGAAGGCGGCGGCCTTGATCGCCTCGACGTCATCGCCGACGGCGAGGGCAACCTGGGCCACGCCGGTGACGAGGGACTGGAACTGGTCGTTGCGGGCGACGAAATCGGTCTCGGCGTTGACTTCGACCACCACGCCGCGGGTGCCCTCGGCGGCAAGGCCGACCAGACCCTCGGCGGCGACGCGGCCGGCCTTCTTGGCGGCGGCGGCGAGGCCCTTCTTGCGCAGCCAGTCGATGGCGGCCTCGAGGTCGCCGGCGGTCTCGTTGAGCGCCTTCTTGCAATCCATCATGCCGGCGCCAGTCTTCTCGCGCAGCTCCTTGACGAGCGAAGCGGTAATCTCGGCCATGGGTGTGTTCTCCAGGGGGAATTTCTGCGGGGTGGGCAAGGGGTCAAACGAATGGCGGCGACCAAAGCCGCCGCCATTCCAGCACGGGAGCGCGCCCGATCAGGCCGGCTGCGCGACTTCCTCGGTCACGGCGCCCTCGATCTCCGGGATCGCCTCGACCGGGGCCTGGGCATTGGCGCCGAGGTCGCCGCCGCTGCGGCTGATCTCGGCCTGGATGCCGTCGAGCACCGAGCCCGACATCAGGTCGCAGTAGGTCTGGATCGCGCGGATCGCGTCGTCGTTGCCGGGGATCGGGAAGCTGATGCCTTGCGGATCGCTGTTCGAATCGATCACCGCCACCACCGGGATACCGAGCTTGTTGGCTTCCTGGACCGCCAGCGCTTCCTTGTTGGTGTCGATGATGAACAGGATGTCGGGCAGACCGCCCATTTCCTTGATGCCGCCCAGCGCCCGCTCGAGCTTGTCGCGCTCGCGGGTCAGGTTGAGCTGCTCCTTCTTGGTCAGGCCCGACAGCGCGCCCGAGGACAGCTGCTCGTCCAGCTCGCGCAGGCGGCGGATCGACTGGGAGATGGTCTTCCAGTTGGTCAGCATGCCGCCCAGCCAGCGGTGGTTGACGAAGTACTGGCCACAACGGCGGGCGCTGTCGGCGACGATGTCCGACGCCTGACGCTTGGTGCCGACGAACAGGACGCGGCCGCCGGCGGCGGTGACGTCACGCACCGCCTGCATCGCGCGGTGCAGCATCGGCACCGATTGCTGCAGGTCGATGATGTGGATCCCGTTGCGCACCCCGAACAGGTACGACGCCATCTTCGGGTTCCAGCGGCGGGTGTTGTGGCCGAAATGAACGCCGGCTTCGACCAGCTGGCGCAGGGTAAAGGAGGGCAGAGCCATCGGGAAGATCCTTATGCTTCTCCGGTTGAACCTCCGCGGGCGTGGCCGGGGCGGACCCCGGCACCGGAGCGAACGGGCGACAGAACAAGGTCGCCGCCGCGGACCCGCGTGCGGATTGATCTGGGCTAGATACCCCCTCGCGGCCCGATTTGCAAGCGCCGCG
>JBDLVO010000135.1:0-10965 GCA_039804805.1 Pseudomonadota bacterium | reverse complement strand
CGACCCCTTCATAGGATAGCGAGCGGGCGGCATAGAGGCCGAGCGCCTTCAGGTCGCGGGCCAGCACCTCCATCGCGGCGACGCCGCCGGCCTCGATCGCCTGGACGAATTCGGCCCGGGTGGCGAAGGGAAAATCGACCCCGCCCCACAGGCCGAGCCGCTGGGCGTAAGCCAGATTCTGCACAGTGGTCGCTCCGGTGGCGGAAACGTACAGCACCCGGGCCCGGGGCAGCGCGTGCTGCAGACGCAGGCCGGCGCGGCCCTGCTGCGAGGGAGCAACCTCGCCACGCTCGGACAGGCCGCCGCCGGCATTGGCCATCGCATGGGCTTCGTCGAAAACGATCACGCCATCGAAATCAGGACCGAGCCAGTCGACGATCTGCCGCACCCGCGCCGCCTTGGCCTCGCGCTCGGCCGAGCGCAGGGTGGCGTAGGTGGTGAACAGAATCCCCTCGGCGAGAACGATCGGACTGCCCTGACGGAAGCGCGCCAGCGGGATGATCAGCAGCCGTTCCTGGCCGAGCGCCGACCAGTCGCGCCGGGCATCCTCGATCAGTTTGTCCGACTTGCTGATCCAGACCGCCTTGCGGCGGCCCTTCAGCCAGTTGTCGAGCAGGATGCCGGCGACCTGCCGCCCCTTGCCCGCGCCGGTGCCGTCGCCGAGGAACCAGCCGCGCCGGAAACGCACGCCGTTTTCGGCTCCCTCCGGGGCGGCGGTGAGCCGGTCCCAGCTTTCATCGACGATCCAGTTGCCGGCGAGAAAACCGGCATGGGCCTCGCCGGCGGCGATCACGCTCTCAAGCTGGGCGTCGGACAACAGCCCGGCGGCAACCAGCGCCGGTGGCAGATGCGGACGGTAGGATGGCTTGGGCGGCGCGACCGAGGCCATCGCCGCCGATTGCACCAGCCGGGTCGGATGCGGCCGGGCTCCGGAAATGCGGATCGATTGCAAGCAATAGGGCTCATAAAGGGCGTCGGTGATCCGGCCCCCTGTCTCGGGCGCCCAATCGCAGGGCTCGAACGCCAGTTCGATCGCGGATGAAGGGGGCGCTACTGCGGCAATCGCAACCGATGTCGCCGGACGTGGCATCGGCCCCCGCACAGGAATCGACCGGGTCGGACGCGAAATCGGCAATGGGTGCGACAGAGGCTGCCGGGGCGGCACCTGCCGGAGAACCCAATCGAACAGAGTCGCGACATCCTCGGCGACGCCGGCCGAGGGCGGGAACAAGGTCGGATCCTCGGCCGGCAGACGGTCGATCACGGTCAGCCGGGTCTCAACCCCGGTACCGTGGCGGGCGAACGCCCCGGCGGCCAGGGCGGCGGTGAACACCACCCGGCCCTGCGTCTGAAGGCGGACAAATCCGTCATGCCAGGTTGAGGATTCCGGCGACAGGCCGGCTCCGGTGATCGCCACCAGCCGCCCGCCGGGGGCAAGGCGGGCCAAGGCCGAGGTGAGATGGCGCAACCCGGCTTCGGCCCTCCGCCGCTCGACCAGGATTTCGGCGGAAAAAGGTGGGTTCATCAGCACCACGGTCGGGCGGAGGGCGGGATCGAGATGGTCATCGATCCGTGCCGCGTCGAACCGGGTCAGGCCGGCCTGGGGAAACAACTCGGCCAGGATCGCGGCGCGGAGGTCGGCACGCTCATTGAGGAGCAGCGACGCTCCGGCCAATTCGACGAAGATCGCCAGCAGGCCGGTCCCGGCGGAGGGCTCCAACACCAGATCGGCTGGGCCGATCCCGGCGGCACGGGCGACGACCGAACCGAGCGGGATCGGGGTCGAAAATTGCTGCAAGGCCTGGGACTCGGGCGAACGCCGGGTCTGCGAGGGCAGCAGAGCCGCGACACGGTCGAGCATCGACAGGAAGCGGTGCGGCGACGCGGTCCGCATCGTCGGGCCGAATTTGCGCAAAAACAGGACCTGTGCCGCCTCGCCGGCCTCGTAGGCCTCCTTCCAGGTCCAGGCGCCCTCGGCATCGGACCCGCCACAAGCGGAAACCATCGCGGCGCGCAGGGCGGCGGCGTCGAGGCTTTGCCCCCGTTCCAGATGGGGCAGCAGAGCCCGGGCGGCAGAGATCACGGCGGAGGCGGAAGAAGAGGCGGCGGCCGGAGCGGCCGCGAGCGCGGGCATCGGACTCATGGCAGGACATCCAGGAGAGCGGGAGGGGAACGGCCGCCGGAACGCTCTCTCTGGTCCCGGACCGGCTCACGCCCGTCCCGGCCCCTCTTCCTTTTGGTCCGGTCAGGTCCGGGTAAGCCGGTCCCGCAGTTTCGACCAGCGGCGCCGGTCCTTGGCGCCCCGCACCGCCATGCCGATGGCCTTGCGCTGCCCGACCAGGATGACGAGACGACGGCCCCGGGTGATGCCGGTGTAAAGCAGATTGCGCTCCAGCATCATGTAATGCTGGGTCATCACCGGGATCACGACGCAGGGATATTCCGAACCCTGCGACTTATGAATAGTGGTGGCGTAACACAGCGCAACCTCGTCCAGTTCGCCAAAGGCGTAGACCACCGGACGACCGTCGAAATCGATGGTCAGCTCGTTGGCATCAGGATTGAGGGCGGTGACGAAGCCGATATCGCCGTTGAACACCTCCTTCTCATAATCGTTCTCGGTCTGCATCACCTTGTCGCCGACCCGATAGGTGTAGACGCCACGAGGGGTGAGCCCCTCGATTACGCCCTGTATGAGATTGCAATATAGGTTGCGCGCACTCCTCAAAATTTGCCATACTCAGCGTGAGGGCGGCCTAAAGCCAAATAATCTGAGCGGTCCCTTTGGGACGGAGGCGTAAGCCTCAGCCAACATACCCAAGCGCCTTCAACCACCGCCCTTCGTCACCCTGGTGACGAGGTGGAGGCTCCGATATGGAGTTCAACATATCGTTGGGCGGCTTCAGCATGTCGGTTACAGTTCCGGCATGGCTAGTAGTTGCTCTCATTAGTAGCGTTCTTTGAACGTGGGCGGCGGGGGGAACCCTGCCGCTTCCCCGGTGCGCATCAGATAGCGCCAAACTGCATTGATAGGAACTTTGGGAAGTGGAGGGGATTCCCAGGCTGGGGAAGATGTGCTCGGGTACGGGCTCGTGGAATCGCCAATGCCGTTGTTGGCGCTGGGGTCATCTATGGCCCGCCGCGAGGCGGCTCTCCCTGGGCGGGTCGATCTGAAAATTGTCCGGGACTGGGTTCAAAGCCTCAATGCGCGAGGCCCGAAGGGCAGATCGGCCACAATGCAGGGGCCAGGAATTCTCGCTGACCCGGGCGACAGCATCGGTGCCATAGGTCTTGTAGACCCGCACGGCACGGGCGGTGCTGACGCCGTGCGCCTGCAGCAACAGCATGATCTCGCGAATGGCCTTCTGGTCGGCCCAGCCGGCAACGATGCGTTTCGCCCGCACCGGACCGATCCCATCGACCTGACGCAGCCGGTCCGGCTCACGCTCGATCACATCGAACACCGCCTCGCCGAACGCCTTGACCAGTTTTTTGGCGTAAACCGGGCCGACCCCCTTGATCATCGCCGAGCCGAGATAGCGCTCGATCCCATCGAGCGAGGTCGGCGGCATCACCTTGAGAAAGGTCGCCTTGAACTGCAGGCCGTGATCGCGGTGGTTATCCCAGCGGCCGATGGCGTGAACATATTCACCCGGCTGGATTGAGGCGGCCGAGCCGATCACGGTGACCAGATCGCGCTGGCCCCGGGCTTTGACCCGGATCACGCAGAACCCGGTCTCGGGGCTGTGAAAGGTGACCCGCTCGACCAGCCCGGCCAGTTGCTCCTTTTCCTCCGCCGGCCCTTGCACCAGGGATGACCGCTACACCGACCGGTCGGCGGAGACGACCCGGTTAGTCCGGACCGGACAGCACCGACTGGGCAACCGTCGCGACGCGACGGTGGGCATCATCGACAAGACGGACATGCGCCGGGGAACGTCAGGCCGGTCGATCACGGCCTCAACCCGCCAAAGCGTCCGGGGATGACTTTGCTTTTCGAACCGATCCCCGACACAGATGCTGACGATTTCCCTGCGGCTGAAAAACATCCACGCGCCCCGTTCTGGTTATGATCCGGGGGAGAGCATGGTTGAAGGACCGAAGACAATCAAGAGCCCGACACGGATGCCGGGCTCCCGACCGATGGATTCATTCGGCGGCCTGGGTCAGATAATCAGGCAGATCGACCGGCGGCTCCTGGGCGCGTTCCGGCTCGGGGCCGGGCTCCGGAGCGCGCAGGATGTCCGGCAGCCAGCCGCTGCCGGCCAGCAGGCGTTCGGCCTCGCGGGCCATGTCCGGCTTCTTCAGGTGATCAATCAACTGGGCGGAGTCCTCCCCCTTGGCCTCGCGCACCGCGTCGAGAATGCGGGCCTTGGTGACCCGGCCGAGATAGGTGTCGACGGTCGGCACCCAGCCCGCCGCCACCATGTCGAGCCCCACCGCCCGGGCGAGACGGTCGGCATGGTCGAGGGCGCGACCACGCCGGGTCCAGGGCTCGCGCACCGCGTTGACGGTCAGCGCGGCGCAATGGGCGAACAATGCCTCCTGGCTGTCGCCGTCGAACCCGGTCAGCGTATCCCACAGATCGGCGGGATCGGCCGGCAACTGCCCGAGCCAAGTCTGGTGACGGGCATCGATCGCCTTGGCCGGCGCGGTGTCGGCCAAGCCGGGCGGCTGGACGGTGAAAGCCGGGCTGTGCGCGGTGATGTCGAGGGCGGACTCCGCGCCGCTGCGATAGAAGGCCTGCAGGCACAGCACATGTAGCACGGCGAGGAAGGCGACGTCGGGAGCGCGGGCCAGGGCATCGCGCAGGGCCAGGGTCCGATGCGCGGTCAGCTCGGCGACCAGACGGTCGGGCAGCGGCTTCAGCCCCTCGTCCTCCTCCGGCGGTTCGGCGTTGGCCGGTCCGGGCTCCGCCACCGGCATACCCGGCTCCACCACCAGGATCGTGGTGACGGCCTCGACCGACGGCAGCGGTTCAGCGGACCGCTCGTCCTCCGGCCGGACATAGCCGCGATCGACCCGCAGATCGCCATCGGCGTCGATGCTGACGAACACCCCGGCGCGGAGGATCTCGGCCGGATCGAACGACAGCGGCCGGTCGTCGAACGCGGCCAGGGCAATGCCGATCTCCTCGACCTGGCGTTCGATCTCCTCCGGTACCGCGTCGGCCCCGGCATGAGCCTCGATCAGGCGGTCATACTCGGCCTGAAGCTGGTCCCGCTCCGCCTGGTCCGCCTCGGTCAACGCGACCGGCGTGCCGATCAGCCGCCGCATCCGGGCGGTATGGCCATAGGGGAAATCGGAAGCAACCTCGATCCATTTCCACCCCTCGGCCTGCACCGCCTCGGCCGAGGCGGCGAGTTTCTCCGCCACCAGCCGGTCGAGCAGGGCCGGATCTTGCAGCCAGCCGCCGCCATCGGGCTCGAACAGGTCGCGCTGGACCAGCCCGCCGGCAGCCTCGTAGGCCTCGATGCCGACAAAGCGGACCCGCTTGTCGGCGGCCCGCACCGTCCCCTCGGTCAGCAGCTTGCGGATATAATAAGGCTCGCGGTTATAGGCGCGGACCAGACTGTCCCACACCTGCTCCTGGCGGGCATGGTCGGAGGTGACGGAAAAGGCCATCACCTGCTCGAGGGTGATCTGATCCTCGGCATAGAGGTCGAGCAGCCTGGGCGACACCGTCACCAGCCGCAGCCGCTGGCGGACCACCACCGGGGTGACGAAGAAGCGGGCGGCAATGTCCTCGTCGCCGAGCCCCGCCTCGCGCAGGGTCTGGAAGGCACGAAACTGGTCGAGCGGGTGCAGCGGGGCACGCTGGACATTCTCGGCCAGCGAATCCTCCGCCGCCAGACCATCGGTGCGAATGACGCAGGGCACCGGCGCGGTGCGGGCCAGCCGCTTCTGCTTCACCAGCAGTTCGAGGGCGCGATAGCGGCGGCCGCCGACCGGCACCTCATAGAGACCGCTTTCGTTGCCCTCGCCGTCAAGGACCGGCCGGACGGTCAGGCTCTGCAGCAGGGTGCGGTGGGCGATGTCCTCCGCCAACTGCTCGATCGAGAGTCCGGCCTTGATCCGGCGGACGTTGGCCTGTGACAGCACCAGCTTGTTGAAGGGAATGTCGCGGGACGTGCTGAGGGTGAGCTTGGTTGGGGTCATGTCGGGTCTCCGCGACGGGCCGGCCGGGAAACTCTCGCGGCCTTCCGAACCCGTCACGAATCCCCTGCCCTCCTCTGCCTCTGCGCCGGCTCAGCGGTTTCGCCGGCAGGAGGGGACCAGCCAACGCGGCCGCTCCGCCGTCTCGACACCGTCGCGGCAGGCCCGGGCCCAGCCCCGCCGGACCAGCCAGGCATTGAGGTCGTTGCCGCCGACCCGGCAGGTCGCCAGCAGCGCATCCCCCTTTGCTGGGGACCGCCCCCAGCATTCGACCGAACGGTCGCCGATATACTGGCGCAGGGCATCGGCCGCGCCCCGGCCGTGCTCGGGGGCGTCGAGCCCGGCGAGCCACACCGTGCGGCCGGCAATGACCAGGGTGGCGGCATCGATCACCCGGGCCGGCCCGGACAGGACCGGTTTGGGCTCGGGGGTGAGGCCGATCGCCGCGAACAGCAGCGCCATCCCGACCATGCCGTTGCGGCTAAACGGGCCCATCACGCCGCCTCGCTGTCAGGCTCGCCCCGCCGCGCCGGCAGGAAGGCGAGCAGATAATCGGCCGCTTTCGAGGCGGCGCTGGCGGCGCGGATGATCGCGCGATCGTCGTCGCGCAGCACCTCGAGCCAGGAGCCGATGTAATCGGCATGGCGGACGGTGGGGACGATGCCGAGGCTGGCGCAGGTGAAGGCGCTGGTCATTTCCGCCACCAGTTCCTCCTGGCCATACAGCTTGGAGCCATAGGAGCCGGACAGATTGCGGTTGAGCCGCGAGGGATGGCCGGTCCAATGACCGAGCTCATGCAGCGCGGTGCGGTGCCAGTTGATCGGCTCGAAATAGGATTCAGGCCGGGGTACCTGGATGTAATCAAGCCCCGGACTGTAGAAGGCCGTGTCGCCACCGAGACGCAGGGCGGCGCCGCTGGCCCGGATCAATTCCTCGGCCTGGGGCAGGATCAGCCCCTCCGGCACTGGCGGCGGCGGGGTGACCAGATCCGCCGGCAGGCCGTCGCACTGGTCGCTGTTGAACACGGTGAAGCGCTTGAGAAACGGGATCGACTGGGCGTCCTCGCCGGTTTCACGGGCCCGGCGACGCGCCTCGTCGGGAACGAAGCGGTCGACATAAACGACCGTGGTACCGTGCTCGCCCTTGCGCACCGCGCCGCCGAGGGCCAGGGCCTGACGGAAGGTCAGCCAGCCCTGGCCGGAGAAGCCGTGGCGGAACACCGCTCCCCACAGAATCAGCACGTTGATCCCCGAATAGCGCCGGCCGGTCGCGGCATTGCGGGGCAGGCCGAGATCGCCCGGGCCGTCGGCGCGGCCCCAGGGCTGGACCCAGGGCAGCCGCCCGGCCTCGAGCTCGGCGATGATCCGGTTGGTGATTTCGGCATAGAGGCTGGTGCGGTCAGACGCCATCACGGTTCTCCTCGACGGACCGGCGGAAAGCCTCTCTCTCCGCCCGGGCATCCGTCGCGAGCGGCCCCTGCCCCTCTTCCTCTCCGTCCCCCTCATCCCAGCAGGTCGCGGTAGCCGCCCCGGACCAGGGCGGTCGTAACCTGGATCAACCGCCGCACCCGCAGCCGCAGATACTGCGACCGGCCGTTCCAATCCTCCCGGACGGTGGTTTCGCCAAACAGGGCCACGGCAATCTCGCGATGGCTGGCGCCGGCGGTCAGTCCATCGTAGGCCTGCAACGCCAGAGCCCAGCGGCGGGCGCGCGGCTCGGGCGGAAACAGCCCGGTCGGAAATCGTCCCCGGCGGTACAGCATGACCAGACGGCGCAAGGTCAACGTCTTCACCTCGATCTGGGTGAGACCGGACAGGACGTAATGCAGACGCACCGGCCCAGCCAGCAGCGTGCCGGCGACCAGTTCGAGTTGGAGATGGTGAACGCCATCGCTGAGAAGCAGGCATTCTCGTCCATCCGGCAGGCGAAGAACGGTGGCCCAGGCGGTCAGGCGCCGCAGATCGAAGGCCTCGGCATTCCCGGACGAAACAGGCCGCGCCTCGACCAGCACCACCGAGGAATCCCAGTCGGCGCGCCAGAATATCCGCGCATCGGCGCAGGGAGTGCCGGCCGCCTCGGCAAAAATGCAGCCCCCAATCCGAGGCATCGGCATCGTCGGACGCCACCAGCACCCCGGGGGCGGAAAATTGCTTCCGCGTTTGACCGGACCGGGCGATGTAGTCGGGATTGCGCCGCAGCCATTTCCAGGCCCATCCCGCCCGGTCGAGAGGGAGCAGGTCGCGATAATGGGCCCGGTCACGCCAATCCCACCCGATAGTCCCGATGCCCTCTTCGGTCATGACGGAGTCCCCCCGGTCGGTTGCGCGCCGCCGCGCAATCGTCTTGGCTCTCGATCATCGGAAGATCTGGGTACCCCCGGACTGCGCCATCACCCGGCGAGACCGGCCCCCAACATCGATAGAAATACCTTGTCCGCAAGGACCAACGGGTGAGAAGGCGGTGATAATCTGGGGACCGGCTCACTCTGCCAGGGGCAGGGCCACCGTGACGATCAGCCCACCATCGGGTCGATTGGCGGCCCAGGCCCGACCGCCCATAGCCTCGGCATTGCGGCGGACAATCCACAGGCCGAGACCGTCATGCTCGGCACCGTCCTGACGGCGAGAGACCGAACGCTCGAAAATCTGATTGATGTCCAACTCCGGGATTCCTGGCCCCTGGTCGGACAGGATCATCTCGGCCATCGGTCCGGATCGCCGGACCTCCAACGTCACCGTCCCCCCTGGCGGGGAAAAATCGAAGGCGTTGTCGATCAGGTTCTCGGCAATGATCTCGATCTGCTCCGCGCCGCCGACCACCACCAACCCGTGGGCGATGTGAAGGTCAAGATGCAGGCCCCGCTCCTCGGCGAAATGGGCGAAGCCTTTTCCCAACGCCACAAGCAGAGCGGAAAGATCGACTCGGTGGCGGGGACAATCAACCAGACTGGCGATGGTCTCGTCGATCCGGCGTGCGGTTGACACGAGGGCATCAAGCCGATCGACCGAAAGAGAAATCAGTTCGACGCTGCGACGCAGGCTGACGGAATCGGCAGGCAGGTCGCGACGCAACGGCTCGATTGCCTGGGCAATCACCGCCAGCGGCGCCTTCAGGGCATGGGCGTTTTCTTCCGCCGCCTGACGGATCAGCGCCTCGGAGCGCCGCAGCGTCGCCACCATGATGTCGAACTCCCGCGCCACCTCGGCCAAATCGGGCACCCGGTTGGCGTCGGCGAAACTGCCACGGTTCTCGCCGGCGACAACGGCACGGGCAACCGCACGAAACCGACGCAGATTGGTCCAGGCGTCGGTGAAGATCGACAACACCAGCAGCACCATCACCGCATAGATCAGGGCGGCGGCCTGGATCTCCGGCACCCGCCAGTAGGGGCGCCCGAGCAGTCGCGCGGCGAGTGGACCGGACGGCTGGGAGGTGATCACAACCCAGCATCCGGCGGGACGGGGATAGGGGGCGAGATAGGTCAGAACCTCGCCATCGGCACCGGGGAGGCGCAGGCTCAACGGCTGACTGCCGGTGCAACTGGCCTCAAGCGGTGCCAGCACCCCGCTGGCAAGCAGCCGGTTCATCGTGCCGTGTTGCCCACCCTCGTCCTCGGGAGCCGAGGCGACCAGGAGAAAAGAACCGGAAGCGACGGCCGGGCGGAACAGCACCTTGATCGACAGCCCTCCTTCGGCCAACCGACGCGCCGTCGAATCGATCCGCTGTGTCCCGCGCGGG
Organism: Pseudomonadota bacterium; assembly: GCA_039804805.1. Lineage (GTDB taxonomy): Bacteria > Pseudomonadota > Alphaproteobacteria > Rhodospirillales > Magnetospirillaceae > Phaeospirillum. Next base: position 1,071 of record JBDLVO010000135.1, on the reverse strand, counting down.
GTCAGGGTGTCGAGCAACGGAAACAGCGCTTCGCCGGCAAGGCGCCCTTGCTCCTGAGCCAGATGCAGCAACAGCGCGCCCTGCTCCCGCTCAGCAGCATCGAAGCGCTGGACCAGCAGGACCGGGACGATGGAAAAAATCACGAACGCCACGATCAGCTTGACCGCAAACGAACGAAAATAGCGGACAAGCTCTTTACCCATGGTCCACCCGCCAGCTATAGCCGAACCCCGGATAGGCGACGATCCGGTCGAAGTCCGGATCGAGCGCCCTGAATTTGCCCCGGATGCGCTTGATGGCAGCCCGCACGTTGACGCGGTAGCCATCGTGGCCGGTGCCGGCATGGAACCCCTTGCCCCGACCGGCATCGTATAGTGGTCGGAAGCCGACATCGCGTCCGGCCTTGCCGGCCAGAGCCAGGACCAACGCGAATTCGGTGACGGTGAGATCGACGGGCCGATTCCGCCAGAAGGCGCGGCGGCTTTCGCTATCGAGGATCAGCTCCCCGATCACGATCCGGTCGTCGGTACCGGCCACCCCCGTCACGGGCACACGGCCCAGAATGATCCGGATCCGCCGCTCCAGGATGGTGAAGCCGCGCGACTTCTCGACGAAATCGACCGCACCACCCAAAAGCGCGGCTTCCTCGAAGACCTGCTCTCCCAGCACGGTCAGGAAGATTATCGGGAGTTCGGGACGCAGAGTCCGCAGCCGACCCAGAACCTCGATCCCATTGAGACCGGGCATCTTCCAGTCGAGCAGGACCAAGTCGAGGGAAGACTGTGTGGCCAAAGCCGCCAGGAAGGCCTCCCCATCCTCCCAGCCCCGCACCGCGTAACCGACCGCGGTCAGATTGAGGATGAGGGACTCCCGGAACAGGGCGTCGTCATCGACCAGGGCGATGCGGGAGCTATTTTCCATGATCCTGTCCCCGATCCCGCCACCGCCCCAGGCAGGCGGGCAGGGGAATCCCGCCCTCGGTCTCGATCCCGAACAGCCGGAGTTTGTTGCCGGGCACCTCGGGATAAAATGACAGGAACAGCGGGCAGTCCTTGCCGTGATATTCCCAGA
>JBDLVO010000134.1:0-3988 GCA_039804805.1 Pseudomonadota bacterium | reverse complement strand
ACCCTCGATGACGCCCTCAACACGATGGCGGGGGTCAGCATCAGCCACGGCGGCAGCCAGCGCAACGAGGCGAACATCTACATCCGCGGCATGGACCGCTGGCGGGTGCCGCTCTACATCGACGGCATCCGGGTCTACCTGCCCTATGACAACCGCCTCGACATGGCGCGGTTCTCCACCACCGACGTGGCGGAACTCCAGGTGACCAAGGGCTACACCTCGGTGATCAACGGCCCCGGCGCGATGGGCGGCTCGGTCAATCTGGTCAGCCGGCGGCCGACCTCGACGCTGGACGGCGACCTCCGCAGCGGGGTGTCGTTCGACGGCAACGGCGCCTTCAACGGCTTCACCTCCGACGCCTATGTCGGCAGCCTGCACGACCAATGGTACGTCCAGGGCTCGGGGCAATGGGCCCAGAAGGATCATTTCCGCGTTTCCGACGATTTCGGCGCCACCCGCTATGAAAATGGCGGCAACCGCAACGAATCCGGCAAGGAGGATTACAAGGTCAACCTCAAGGTCGGCTACGTTCCCGAGGCCGGCGACGAATACGCCATCAATTACATCGAGCAGAACGGGCGCAAGAGCGCGCCGCCCAACGCCGTTTCCAACGACCGCTACTGGCGTTGGCCGGAATGGGGCAAGAAGAGCCTCTACTGGCTGTCCAACACCAGCTTCGGCACGAACGATTACCTCAAGGTCCGCGCCTTCTACGACTGGATGGACAACCGGATCAATTTCTACGCCAACGACAGCTACACCGCGCCCAGCGCCAATCAGGGCGTCTGGAGCCGCTATCAGGACACCGCTTTCGGCGGCAGCGTCGAAGGCGGCCTCGGCCTGTTCGGCGGGCGCGATCTGATCCGGGTCGCCCTGCATGCCCGCTCCGACACCCACCGCGAGCGCAGCCAGACCAGCCAGACCGTGACCGAACCGTGGCAGGATTCGATCGAGCAGACCTACTCCGCCGCGATCGAGAACACCTTCCGGGTCACCCAGGACTGGGACGTGATCGCCGGCCTCGGCTACGACATCCGCACCCTCGAAAAGGCCGAGGACTGGTCGAACAACCTGATGGTGCCCTACCGGCGCAACGACGATTTCGCTCTTAATCCGCAATTGGCGACGATCTACCGCTACAGCGACAGCGGCAAGCTCAGCGCCTCGGTCGAGCGGCGGACCCGCTTTCCCACCCTGTTCGAGCGCTTCAGCTCCCGCTTCGGCCTCGCCTACGGCAATCCCGACCTCAAGGCGGAAAAGTCGCTCAACACCCAGATCGGCATCAAGGACACCCTCGCCCCCGGCCTGCGCGGCGGCGTGACGCTGTTCCATTCCTATCTCGACGACGCCATCGTCTCGCGCAACGTCGCCATTCCGGTGGTCGGCACCCGTTCGGTGTCGTTCAATTCCGGCAAGGCCCAGCATCAGGGCGTCGAGGTCGAATTGTCGGCCCAGCCGCTCGAGGTGCTGGAACTCGGCGCCAACTACACCTTCATGGTGGTCGAGCCGGGCGACAAATCGGTGCGGCTGACCGGGGTGCCGCGCCACAAGGCGATCCTCTACGCCGATTGGGAAGCGCTCGACGCGGTCCATGCCGTCCCCTCGGTCGAACTGGGGTCGGAACGCTGGATGCAGAATTCCTCCAGCCAGGCCTATTACCGGGGCGCCGATTACGCCCTGGTCAATTTCAAGGTGGCGTGGAAGCCGCTCGACGCCCTGACCCTCGAGGCCGGCGCCAAGAACATCTTCGACGTCAATTACAACACGGTGGACGGGTTCCCGGAGGAAGGGCGGAATTACTTCGCCGATGTCCGGGTCACTTTCTGAGCCGGCGGACGGCGGTGTCCGGCGGGACGGCGTCCCCGGCCCGACCGGGGTCGCCGCCTCGCTGCTGGCGCACGCCCTGGCCCTGGCGGTCCTCGCCGCCGGGGCCTCCCCGCCCGCGCCACCGCCGCCGGACCCGCCATCGCTACCGGTCGAACTGGTGACGCCGCCGCCGGTGGCGATGCCGGCCGCGCCCGCCCCGGCCGCGCGCCCGCTTCCTCCCGCCCCCACTCCTCCCGCCCCCACTCCTCCCACCGTGACACCTCCCGCCGCATCCCCCCGCGCCGCGACCGCGCCCGCCCCGCCGAAACCGCGCCCGCCCGCGCCGGCCCCGGCGGCGACGCCCCAACCGCTCGCCGCGCCGGCCGGAGCCCCCCCCGCCGCCGCCGCGACGGACGACACGGCGGACGGCGCGGGGGCGGCAACCGGCACGACCGGTCCGACCCCCGCCGCGTCCGGTGACGGCCCGACCGGCGGCGGGCACGGCGGCGGCGGCGGTGATGACGATTCGGTCGACGCCTACCTCGCCGACCTGCGGCTGCGGCTGCAACGCGCTTTGATCTATCCGGCCAAGGCCCGCCGCCTCGGCCTGCACGGCGAGGTGCGACTGCGCCTGCGGGTGCGGGACGACGGCCGGATCGATCCCGATTCGATCGCCGTGCTCGGCACGCCCCCCGACCCGCTGCTGGCCAATGCGGCGATCGAGGCGGCGCGCCGGCTGGCCCTGGCCTCTCCGCCCCGCCCCGATCTGGTGGTGGTGGCGCCGATCACCTTCCGTCTGGAATAGGAGTTTGACATGAATCCAAGGATGACCTTGCTGTTGGCGGCGCTATGGCTGGCCCTGGCCGGCCCGGCCGCCGCCGAAACCCTGCGGGTGCTGACCAGCTACCCGCCCGAGATGGTCGAGTTGTACCAGCAGGCCTTCGCCCGGGTCCGGCCCGATCTGACGCTGGAGGTCGAATACGATCACGGCGGCGGCGCGCTGAAGACGCTGCGCAGTCCCGACCAGGGCGGGATCGACGTGTGGTGGGCCCCGGCCGCCAACGCCTTCCCGGTGCTGGCGCGCGAAGGCGGGTTGCAGAAGCTGCCCGGACTCGACGCCGGGATCGAGACCAGCCTGCGCGGCGTCGCGCTGGGCGACCCGGCACGCGGCCTGCTGCCGTTCGAACTGGCCGGCTACGGCCTTGCCCTGCGCGCCGACCGCCTCGCCGCGCGCGGCCTGCCGGTGCCGGCGCGCTGGGACGATCTGGCCAAGCCGATCTATGCCGGCCAGATCGCCCTGCCGGTGCCGTCGGCGATCGGCTACGCCCCGCCGATGCTGGAGACCCTGTTGCAGGAACGCGGCTGGGAGCAGGGCTGGGCGACCTGGGCGGAAATCGCCGCCAACGCCACCCTGGTCGATGCCGGCGGCGGCGTCGCCGTGCTCAACGAATTGCTCGACGGCGACCGTTCGATCGCCCTCACCATGGATTTCTTCGTCCGTCCGCTGCGCAAGGAGGGGAAGCCGCTGACCTTCGCCTACCCGGCGCCGACCCTGCTGAGCCCGGCCCATGTCGGAATCCCGGTCAAGGCGCCCCACCCCGAGGCCGCCCGCGCCCTGGTCGCCTTCCTGCTGTCGGACCAGGGCCAGACCCTGCTGTTCGACCCGGCGGTGTCGCGCCTGCCGGTGCGCCGCGCCGTCTATGCCCAAGCCCCGGCCGACGTCGCCCGCCCGTTCGATCCCCAGGCCGCCGGCAGCCGGTTCGACCCGGCGCTCGCCAGTGCCCGGCAGGCGGCGGTGACCGCGCTGTTCGACGAATGGATCGCCGTCCGCCACGCCAAGCTGCAAACGCTGTTCGCCGCGATCCATGCCGCCGAGGCCAAGGGCGACCGGGGCCGCGCCGCCCTGGCCCGCGCCGCGCTGGCCCACCCGCCGCTGACGGCGGCGGCGGCGGCCGATCCCGCCCTCAACGCGCTGCTGCGCAACCCCGACAGCGCCGAGGCCAAGACGATCCGCGCCGGCTGGCGGAGCGAGGCCGATCAGACCATCGAACACGCCTTCGCCGCCCTGCACTGACCCTAAATCCCCCGGGAGGCCATCGCCTCCCGGGGCGGGCTGCCGCCCGCGCGCTTCGCGCGCAACCATGCACAGGTGAGGCGGGCTGCCGCCCGCCGGCCCGCGGGG
>JBDLVO010000133.1:0-3021 GCA_039804805.1 Pseudomonadota bacterium | reverse complement strand
GCGGGGCCCGCCGCAGCGGGAGGCCGGTTTCTACTCGGCCCGGCCGGCCGTGTCAATCTCTTTTTTTCGCCGCCGCCGGAAAGTCCGGAGCAGCGAGGGCGCCGTTTCTACTTCGGCACCGGACCCCGTGTCAACCGCTTTTTTACGCCGCCGGTCTGACCCGGTGGCAGCGGCCTTTCTCGAGGCCCCCGCCGCTCCCGAACCAACTGGTCCGTCGCGGCGAGGGGCGCTTTCTAGGCCTCATCCGGGCCCGGGTCAAGGCGTTTTTTCAGGTTTTTGCTAGAAACGCCGTCCAGACCCTTCCGGGTGCGTCCAGGGCACAGTCAAGCGGAAAATGCGGGCATTTGGGGTTGCCTTGGGGGCGGCCGGGCTGCGATAACCCGCCTGACTTTAATATCCACACGGCAGCAGCGAACCCGTCCCTTGGCCGGCCATGTCACAGCCAAACTGAAGCGCAGCCTCAAAGCGATCGCCGTGGTTCTGCTGGTCGGCGCGATCGCGGTGCTGCTGGCCCGGCCCTTCGTCCCGTTCCCTCCGTTCGGCGGCGGCGAGGGTCCGCTCGAGGCCCGCCCCCCTCTCTATCTTGATCTGGAGGCCGAGGGCGACGCCCAGCCCCAGCCCGACACCGCCGACAGCGAGATCGAGGACATCGCCCGCCGCCCGTTCGAATCGGTGCTGACGCTCGGCTCGGGCGACACCATGCCCGAGTTGATCGGCCGGGCCGGGATCGCCGCCGGCGAGGCCGCCGCCGCCGCCGAGGCGCTGTATCGTCTGATCGACCCGCGCACCCTCAAGGCGGGGCAAAAGGTGACGGTGACCTTCGCCCCCTCGCCCTACGGCTTCGGGCGCGGGCCGTTCCGCCAGGTCAGCCTCGCCCCCGACGCGATGCGCGACATCGTCGCCCGGCGCGGCGACAGGGGGTTCGAGGCGGTCGAGACCAAGCGGCAGCTCAGCCGCCAGATCGCCCATTTCCAGGGCGGCATCAAATTCAGCCTGTATGAGAGCGCGACCGACCTCGGCGTGCCGGTGCCGGTGGTGCTGGAAATGATCAAGGCGCTCAGCTACGACGTCGATTTCCAGCGCGACCTCCAGCCGGGCGACCGCTTCGACGTGCTGTTCGAGGCGTGGTACGACACCAAGGGCAAGCTGGTCCGCGCGGGCGACCTGATCCGGGTCGGGCTCGACCTGTCCGGCACCGCGCTCGGCCTTTATCGCTACGAAGGCACCGAGGGCCGGGGCGAGTATTTCACCGCCACCGGCGAAAGCGTGCGCAAGGCGCTGCTGAAGACCCCGGTCGACGGCGCCCGCATCACCTCGGGCTTCGGCATGCGCAACCATCCGATTCTCGGCTACAGCAAGATGCACAAGGGGGTCGATTTCGGCGTCCCCCCCGGCACCCCGATCCAGGCCGCCGGCGACGGCACGGTCGAGATGGCCGGGCCGTTCGGCGCCTATGGCAATTACGTCCGCCTGCGCCACGGCAACGGCTACGGCACCGCCTATGCGCACATGAGCCGGATCGCCCCCGGCATCCACACCGGCCGCCATGTCGGTCAGGGCCAGATCATCGGCTATGTCGGCGCCACCGGCCGCGCCACCGGGCCGCACCTTCATTACGAGGTGCTGGTCGGCAACACCCAGATCAACCCGATGAGCATCAAGGTGCCGACCGGAATCAAGCTGGCCGGACGCGAGCTCGACCGCTATCTGGCCCACCGCCGCCAGATCGACCAGATGATGGCGGCGATTCCCTCGGGCACCCATGTCGGCGCCGGCAATGCCCGTCTCGGCCGCCTCGGGGGGTGACCCTATTTTTCGCGAGGGCCCGCCCGGTCTATCCTGACGCCGAGGCGAACAGAACAAAGGCCGGCCCCGATGCATCGATTGCTCCCCCCCGCCCCGACCACCGGAGCGGCCCGATGAGGCGGCTGTGGCGGACGATGGGCGGCCGGCTGCTGCTGGTCGCGCTGGGGGTGGAGATCCTCGGCCTGTCGCTGGTGATCGGCAACGACCTGCGCCGCACCGAGGACAAGCTGCTGCGCCAGATCGAGGACGAGGCGGTGATGCTGGGGCCGGTGCTGGCCGCCGCCCTGGTCGCGCCGCTGTCGCAGCAGGACACCGCCACCGTCCACGCCGTGCTGGACGAAAGCCGGGCGGCGCGCGGGCTGGTCTATCTCGCCGTGCTCGGCCCGCGCGGCGAAATGGTGGCCTTCAGCGGCTGGCCCGAGGCCACCCCGCTGCCGCCGCCCGGCCCGCCCCCGACCCGGCTCGATCTCGGCCGCGACCGCCGCTACGATGCCGCCCGCAGCGTCGCCTTCGCCGGGCGGGTGCTGGGGCGGGTGCATTTCGGCCTCGACCTGACCCGGGTGATCGAGGCGCGGCGGGAGATGCTGATCGAGGATCTGGCGCTGGCGACGATCGGCCTCGGCCTGTCGGTGCTGCTGCTGGGGGGGTTCGGCCTGCGCGCGGCCCGCCGGCTCGACGATCTGACCGAGGCCAGCCAGGCCCTGGCCTCGGGCCGCACCGACGCCGCCGCGCTGCCCGAGGGCGACGACGATCTCGGCCGCCTCGCCGCCGCGGTCAACCGGCTGGCCGAGGCGGTGCGCGAGCGCGACCAGCGCCATGCCCGCGCCCTCGACGAGAGCGGACACAAGGGCGAGGCCCGCGCCGCCATCCTCGAGGGCAAGCTCGGCCGGCTGTCGCTCGCCCTGCGCCGGCTGCGGCTGGCCCAGAGCTTCGCCAACATCGCCTCGTGGGAATTCGACATCGCCACCCGCACCCTGCACCATTCCGAGCGCCTGCCGGCGCTGCTCGGGGTGGAGGACGGCGTGGCGCGGATCGGCTACGACACCTTCGTCCGGGTGCTGCACCCCGAGGACCGCGCCGCCGTGCGCCGCGCCTTCGGCCGCGCCATCCACGACCGCCGCCCCTACGAGGTCGAGCACCGGGTCTGCCTGCCCGACGGGTCCGAGCGCTGGCTGCACGAGCGCGGCGCGGTGGTGTGCGACCGCGAGGGCCGGC
>JBDLVO010000132.1:0-4426 GCA_039804805.1 Pseudomonadota bacterium | reverse complement strand
GAGGGATGGCCGGTGGTCGGCGCCGCCATGTCCGACAGCACCAGGTCGGCCGGGCCGCCCAGCGCTTCCTTCAACCGGTCGGGGGCGTCGTCGGCGAGGAAATCGCCCTGGAGGGTGGTGGCGCCCGGCACCGGATCCCATTCGAGGATGTCCATCCCCACCACCCGGCCGCCCTTGGGCTGGCCGGCGCGGACCTTGGCCACCGCCACCTGGGTCCAGCCGCCCGGGGCGGCGCCGAGATCGACCACCCGGGTGCCGGGGCGCAGCAGGTGGAACCGCTCGTCGAGCTGGACCAGCTTGAAGGCGGCGCGCGAGCGGTAGCCCTGGCGCTTGGCCTCCTGGACGTAGGGGTCGTTCAACTGGCGTTGCAGCCACAGCGTCGAGGACAGCTTGCGCCGCTTGGCGGTCTTGACCGTCACCGTCATCGACCGCCCGCCGCCGCCGGGGGCCGCCCCGGTCCGCTTGCTGCCGCCGCTTTTACCCTTGGTCGCCGCCATCACTTCGCCTCGTCTTCACGCATCATGCCGAGCAGGATGCCTTCGCGCACCCCGCGATCCGCCACCCGCAGCCGCCCCAGCGGCCACAACCGGCACACCGCCTCCAGGATCGCGCAGCCGGCCACCACCAGATCGGCGCGCTCGGGGCCGATGCAGGGGTGGGCGGCGCGCTCGGCCGGGCTCATCGCCGCCAAGGCGCGGGTGATCCCGGCGATGTCGGCGAAGGCAAGGTCGAGCCCGTCCACCCGGGCGCGGTCGTAGCGGTCGAGCCCGAGGAAGAACGCCGCCAGGGTGGTGACGGTGCCCGAGGTGCCGAGCATCTGTACCGGCTCGCCGCTGTTCATCCGTCCGGCGATGCCGTGTTCCCGCTCGAACGGGGCGAAGGCGGCGGCGATCTCGGCCACCGCCGCCTCGTAGCCGGCGGGATCGGCCAGGGCGGCGCCCTTCTGCTCGGACAGGGTGACCACCCCGGCCGGCACCGAGCGCACGCCATGCACCGTGCGGCCGCGTTGGCCGTGGCGGACCCACACCAATTCGGTCGAGCCGCCGCCGATGTCGAACACCAGCGCCCACGGCGTCCGGGGTTCGAGCAGCGAGGCGCAGCCGGCCAGCGCCAGCGACGCCTCCTCCTGCGCCGAGATGATGTCGGGCTCGAGCCCGGTGCGGGCGGTGACCCGGGCGGTGAATTCGGTGCCGTTGGCGGCGCGGCGACAGGCCTCGGTCGCCACCAGCCGGGCGCGGCCGGCGCGGTTGCGCCGCATCTTCTCGGCGCAGGCTTCGAGCGCATCGAGGGTGCGGTCCATCGCCGCCTCCGACAGCAACCCGGTGTGAGCCAGTCCCTCGCCCAGGCGGGTGACCCGGGAAAAGGCGTCGATCACCCGAAAACCGTCGCCGCAGCGTCGGGCCACCAGCATGCGGCAATTGTTGGTGCCAAGGTCGAGGGCGGCGTAAATGGCGTCGCTGGGCATGATCCTGAGAATTTGGCCCGCCGTGAAACCGGCCGGGCGGGAAGGGGAGGGCGATCTTAATCCGGAAACCCCGCGCGGGGGAACAGTGCCGTTGCGCGGAGGGGAACGCCGCCCGCGTCCGCTTATTTCCCGTCGTGGCCGTGGGCCGGGGCGGGGGAGGCCGTCACCGCCTCGACCGTCCGCGTGCCGGCCTGGGCGAAGGTCAGCGTCACCGTCACCGTCCGGCCCGGCGGCGGCAGCGGCGACAGGCCGATCGCCATGATGTGGTCGCCGCCCGGACGCAGTTCGGCGCGGCCGTCGGCGGGCAGGGCGATCGCCTCGACCCGGCGCATTCGCATCACGTCGCCGTCGCGGCCGTGGGTGTGCAGTTCGGTCACCCGGGTGCCGGGGATCGCGGCGGCGATCAGCCGGTCGGCCGGGCCGTGATTGACCAGGGTCAGGAACAGCGCGCCGTTGCCGCCCTCGAACGGCGGCAGCCGCAGGGTGGGGCCGAGCACCTCGATCTCGCCGGCCCGGGCGGGCGGGGCCGGGATGGCCAGCAGCAGGGCGAACAGGGCCAGGGCGGGGCGGGCCAGAAGGCGGTGGATCATCGCGCGCTCCGGGGCGGTGGATCGGGATCTCCCAGAGTCCCGGATCGGGGCGGCCTCGCCAAGTGATTTTGTCGTGGCCGACTTTCCTCCCGGGATCCGGTTGCGGGGCTGCTGCCGCTGCGATAGCCTGAGCTACGGTTTGGGCGGCCGTAATGCCCCGAGAGCGAGAGATGGGACATTCACCTCCTTTGCGTGTCACCCTGGTCCAGGCTCCGCGCTGGACCGTCTTCACCCCACCTTATTCGCTGGCGGTGCTGGCCGGGGTGCTGCGCCGCCAGGGTTTCCCGGTCGCGGTGCGCGACTACGACGTCGCGCTCTACAACGCCGTCACGGCGGAGGAGCGTGCGCTGTGGGACGACAGGCAGGCGGCGTTCTGGGATGATGACGGCGCGGTGACGGCGCTGGTGGCGCGGCACGAGGCGCTGATCGACGGGTTCATCGACGACATCCTGGCGACCGAGCCCGATGTGGTCGGTTTTTCGGTCAAGGTGCGCTCGCGCCTGTTCAGCGTGATCATGGCGGACCGGCTGAAGCTGAAGCGGGCCAGGGTCCAGGTGATCTTCGGCGGGCCGGATATCAGCGACGGGGTCGAGCGCTTTCTGCGGCGGTTCGTGTTCGTCGACGCTACCTGCGCCCAGGAGGCCGAGCTCTCGCTGCCGTCCTATCTGCGTAAATTCGCCGCCGCCGGCTTGGTCGGCCAGCCCGAGCCCGGCTTTTGCTATCGCGACGCCGAGCGGGTGCCGCACGATGCCGGCCCGATCCGCCAGCCTCCCGCCATCGAGGATCTGGGGATGGCCGATTATGCCGATTTCGATTTCTCAATCTATCAGAACCCGCACGCCCTGACGATGCAACTGAGCCGGGGCTGCATCAACCGATGCTCGTTCTGCGCCGAATCGCCTTCGTTCCTGACCTTCCGTGCCCGGCCGGCCGAGCAGGTCCACGCCGAGATCCTCCATCATGCCGCGCGGACCTCGGTGCGGCCGCCGTTGCGGATCTATTTCAACGATTCCCTGCTGAACGGCGATCTCGACCAACTCGAACGGCTGTGCGACCTGCTGATCGAACAGCCGGTGCCGGGCGGGCTCAGCTTCAGCGGGATGATGCTGGTCCGCGAGGGAATGGACGAGCGGCTGGTCGCCAAGCTGGCCCGCGCCGGGATGGTCGAGGTGTTCTTCGGGCTGGAGACCGGCAGCGAGAAGATGATCCGGCTGATGCGCAAGGGCTTCCGGCTGTCGGAGGCGGCGCGGTTGCTGCGGCTGTTCCACCAGGCCGGCATCGCGGTGTTCGTCTCGATCATCTTCGGCCATCCCGGCGAGAGCGAAAGCGATTTCCACGATACGCTCGACTTCCTGCAACGGATCGAGCCCGATGTCGATGGCTTCCTGTTCAACCTGCTGTCGCTGCAGGGGTCGTCGAGCCTGACCCGCCATCCCGAACGCTATGGCATCACCGAAGCGACCAAAGCGGCCCACTGGGTCGGCGATGGCGGCGCCAATACCCTCGCGGTGCGGCGGGCGCGGCGGCGCGTCGCCTGCACCCTGTTCCGCGATAAGACGGTCGATATCGGTGCGTTCGGGGCGGATCCGGTCAGCTTCGATCCGGCCGGGGAGATCCGCCGCCGGCTGGAGGGGCGCGAGCGGCTGGTGGCCGACGCCCTGGCGTTTCAGGCCCGGCGCGGATGCCCGGGCGACGAGCCGGCGGCGGTGCCGGCCGGCTATATCGACGAGATCCGTGCCCTTGGCCCGGGCTGGGTCCGGGTCAGCGGTTGGGCGGTCGATCCGGTCAGCGGCGTGGCCTCCGGCCATGTCGTGCTGCTCGACGGCGCCGGCCGGCTGCTCGGATACACCACCGCCGACCTGCCGCGCCTTGACGTGATGGCCGGGCGCGGCCTCGGCGCCCGCCACGCCGGCTGGGCGGTCGAGATCGCCTGCGATGACCCCCGCGGGCTGGCGCGCGAACTGCGGGCCGGGATCTATCGGCCCGAGCGCCATGTCTGCTGTTGGCTGCGAAACGACGGGCTCCGGGTCGTCGTCTAATCCCGGCCGCCCTTTGAAAGGATCCGGCCGGCAAGCCCGCTCTCAGCCCAGCCGGATCGTGGCGTCGTCGAGGAAGTGGTAGGGCGGCACTTCGAGGTTGCGCGGCGCCGGTCCCTTGCGGGCGCGGCCCGAGGTGTCGTATTGCGAGCCGTGGCAGGGGCAGAACCAGCCGCCGAACTCGCCGCGCGGCTCGCCCGCCTTCTGGCCGAGCGGGATGCAGCCGAGATGGGTGCAGATCCCGACCACCACCAACCATTCCGGCCGCTGCACCCGGGCCGCGTCGGTCTGCTGATCGCGCAGGCTGACGGAATCGTCGGCGCGGGCGCGGGTGA
>JBDLVO010000131.1:0-4566 GCA_039804805.1 Pseudomonadota bacterium | reverse complement strand
GGTCGGGATCCATCTCGAGGAACTGGGAAAAGCCGAGGATGGCGTTGAGCGGGGTGCGCAACTCGTGACTCATATGGGCGAGGAAGGCCGATTTGGCCCGGCTGGCCTGCTCGGCGGCGTCGAGCGCGTCGCGCAGCTCGCGCTGATGGGTCAGTTCGGGGGTGTAGTCGCTGAAGATGTTGAAGCGGAACTGGGGGCGGCCGTGGCCGTCGAACACGCTGCCCATGTGGCCGAGCGAGGTGAAGCGCGAGCCGTCGGCGCGGCGGATGTCGAGCAGGCCGCACCACTCGCTGCCTTCGCCCTCCTCGGCCCCGATCGACACCAGATCGGGCGGGGCGGGGTGGACCAGCCCGTGCGGCCGGCCGATCACCGCCTCGCGCCGGTAGCCGGTCAGCCGCAGGAACGCCTTGTTGACGAAGATCAGCCGGCCCTCGGCGTCGGAAATCGCGATGCCCTGGCCGGCGGCGTCGAAGATGCGGCGGAACAGGCCGAGATCGGCATTGGCCTGTTCCCGTTCGGTGACGTCGATGATCGCCCCGACCGCGCGCACCGCCATCCCGCGGGCGTCGTGGAACACCCGCGCCCGCATCAGCACATGGCGCAGCTCGCCGTCGGGGCGGCGCAGGCGGAAGGTGGCCTCGCCCTCGCCGGTCCCACGGGCGCGGTGGCGGAAGGCCGCGAACGCCGCCCGGTCGTCGGGGTCGAGCAGATTGGTCAGGAACGGATCGAGTTCGGGGACGTAGCTGGCCGGATCGCGCCCGACGATGGCAAAGGCGGTGTCCGACCAGATGATCCGTCCGTTGACCAGATCGAAATCCCAACTGCCCAGCCCGGTCAGACGCTGCGCCTCCTCCAGCCGCAGCCGGGTTTCCCACGCCTGATCGCGGATGCGGTACAGCTCGCTGCTGTCGCTGACCACCGCGACGTAATGGGTCAGCCGGCGGCGGCGGTCGCGGATGGCGCTGATCGAGGCCAGCAGCGGGCGCTCGTCGCCGCCGCGATGGCGGATCCAGATCTCGCCGCGCCAGCCGCCCGGGCCGCGCAGGCTGGCCAGGACCCGGGCATAGAATCCCTGGCTGTGACGGGCCGAGCGCAGGATCTGGAGCGACTGGCCGGCCAACTCGGCCGGGTCATGGCCGGTGATGCGGGCGAAACCGGGATTGGCGGCGATGATCCGCCCGGTCAGGTCGGTCACCAGGATGCCGTCATGCGATTGCTCGAAGATCTGAAGCACCACCCGCCGGCTGCGTTCGGTCCAGCCATGGAACAGATGCAGGAAGGCCAGCACGGTGGCGGCCAGACCGGTGAAGCCGATGGCGTACAGCACCGCCTGCCGGGTCCAGCCCGACAGGAATTCGCTCGGCGCCCGCCCGATCACCAGCACATAGGGCAGCCGGTCGAGCTTGCGGTAGACGAACAGCCGCCGGATCCCGTCGAGCGGCGAGGTGAATTCCAGCGCGCCCGCGCGGCTGCCGGCGGCGAGGGCGGCGGCCAGTTCGGGGCTGTCGATCCGCTGCCCCAGCCGTTCCGGCAAGGCCGGCAGCCGGGCGAGGAAGCTCATCTCGCTGTCGAACAGGGTGATGGTGCCGGCCCGGCCGACATCGAGGGTGGCGAACAGCGCCTGGAAATACTCCGCCCGCAGGCTGGACAGGGTGACGCCGAGAAAGCGGCCGTCCGGGGCGACGACCGGGCGGGCCAGCGAGATCTGCCATTCGCCGCTGAAACGCGAGCGGATCGGCGGCGAGGCGATCAGCCCCGAATCGGGATGATCGCGCAGATACTGGAAATACGGCCGGTCGCCGATCAGCACCTGGGTCGAAACCCGAGGCTCGCGCCCGGTGAACACCTCAAGCCCGCCGGCATCGGTCACCCGCAGCCCGTCCTCGCGCACCTCGGGGACGAAATCGGCCCAGGACTGGAGGATCGCCCGCGCCCGGCGCGAATCGGCCCGCCCCGGCGCCGCCAGGATCGGGGCGAAATCGAGCGCGGTGTGGTTGAGCACCACCTCGATTTTTTCGGTCGAGGACAGGATGTGCCGTTCCAGCAGCCGGGTCAGATTGTCGGAATCCCGCCGGGCGATTTCATAATTCTGGTGATAGGAGCGGACCAGATCATGCGCCAGCAGCCCGCCGAAGCCCGCCAGCGTCAGGAGAATGCAAAACGCCGAGGCGCCGACCCGCCAATCACGGTGGTATATGCTTGGGATGTATCGCAATTTCGTGAGTTTGACGGCGGGCGCGGTCTTCGAGGAGGGAAGGGGATCAACCTAGAGGTGCAATGTACGCTATCATCTTTCCCTCCTGGCAACAACGCGGGAAATTCGCCCGTTGCCGGCCGATCGGGCGGGACAAGCCGGCTGTTCCCGGACGCATCCTGTGGCATAAGGACGCTCCACTCCAGGGGAACCGAGACGGCATGATTCGCTTTGAGTCCATCAGCAAACAGAACAGCCACCGCATTCTGTTCTTCGAGGCCTCGGCCGTGCTCAATCGGGGCGAGAAAATCGGGCTGGTCGGCCCCAACGGCGCCGGCAAGACCACCCTGTTCCGGATGATCGCCGGCGACGAGGCCCCCGATGACGGCCAGGTCTCGATCGAGAAGCAGGTGACGATCGGCTATTTCAATCAGGAGGTCGGCGAGATGTCCGGCCGCAGCGCGGTGGCCGAGGTGATGGACGGGGCCGGCCCGGTCAGCGCGGTGGCGGCCGAGCTGGCGGCGCTGGAGGCGGCGATGGCCGATCCCGACCGCGCCGACGAGATGGAAAGCATCGTCGAACGCTATGGCGAGGTCCAGGCCCGCTTCGAGGAACTGGGCGGCTACGAGTTGGAGGGCCGGGCGCGCGAGGTGCTGGCCGGGCTCAGCTTCAGCCAGGAAATGATGGAGATGGATGTCGGCCGGCTGTCGGGCGGCTGGAAGATGCGGGTGGCGCTGGGGCGGATCCTGCTGATGCGGCCGGACGCGATGCTGCTCGACGAGCCGAGCAACCACCTCGACCTCGAAAGCCTGATCTGGCTGGAGGACTTCCTCAAGGGCTATGACGGCGCGCTGCTGATGACCTCGCACGACCGCGAGTTCCTCAACCGCATCGTCACCAAGATCATCGAGATCGACGGCGGCACCCTCACCAGCTATGCCGGCGATTACGAATTCTACGAGCGGCAGCGGGCGCTGAACGAGAAGCAGCAGCAGGCCCAGTTCGACCGCCAGCAGGCGATGCTGGCCAAGGAGATCAAGTTCATCGAGCGGTTCAAGGCGCGGGCCTCGCATGCCGCCCAGGTGCAGAGCCGGGTCAAGAAGCTCGACAAGATCGAACGGTTCGAGCCGCCGCGCCGCCGCCAGACGGTGGCGTTCGAGTTCCCGCCGCCGCCGCGCTCGGGCGAGGACGTGGCGGTGCTGCGCGAGGTCCACAAGGGCTACGGCAGCCGCCGGATCTATCAGGGGCTGGAGTTCAAGATCCGCCGCAAGGAGCGCTGGTGCGTGCTCGGGGTCAACGGCGCCGGCAAATCGACCCTGCTGAAGCTGGTGGCCGGCGCGGCCGAACCGGACCAGGGCAGCGTGACCATCGGCGGCAGCGTGCGGATGGGCTATTTCTCGCAGCATGCGATGGATTTGCTCGACGGCGAGGCCACCGTGTTCGAATCGCTGGAATCCTCGTTCCCGCAGGCCAACCAGGGTTCGCTGCGGACGCTGGCCGGCTGCTTCGGCTTTTCCGGTGACGACGTCGAGAAGAAGTGCCGCGTCCTGTCGGGCGGCGAGAAGGCCCGGCTGGTGATGGCGACGATGCTGTACAACCCGCCGAACTTCCTGGTGCTCGACGAGCCGACCAACCACCTCGACCTCGACACCAAGGAGATGCTGATCCGGGCGCTGGCGGAGTACGAGGGAACGATGCTGTTCGTGTCGCACGACCGCCATTTCCTGGCGACTTTGTCGAACCGGGTGCTGGAACTGACCCCGGAGGGGGTGCACCAGTATGACGGCGGCTACAGCGAATACGTCGCCCGCACCGGCCAGGAAGCCCCCGGCCTGCATCCCTGAGGGTCTTGCCGATGCACCAAGACGACGACATCACCTTGACCCCGGTGCCGCCGGGCGACCGGCCGGCATTCCGGCGGGCGTTGCAGGACGCCTTCGCCCCGGCGGCGATCGCGGCATTCGGCCCGCTGGACGAACCGATTCCGTCCGACGCCGACCTCGACGGCGCGATGACGGCGGCGGGCGCCGAGGTTCTGCACATCCGCCGGGGGGACGTTCTGGTCGGCGGCGCGGTGGTCGGCATCGACGCGGCGACGCAGCACAACAGCCTCGATTTCTTCTTCATCGCGCCGGCGGCGCATGATCGGGGGCTGGGTCTGGCGGCGTGGCGGGCGATCGAGCGGCGCTATCCGATGACGCGGGTGTGGCGGACCCATACCCCCTATTTCGAGAAGCGGAACATCCACTTCTACGTCAACAAATGCGGCTTCCGGATCGTGGCGTTCTACAATGCCCACCACCCGGACCCCCACCGCCCCGATAACGCCCACTCGCTTGGTCTCGACGAGGCGTTCCTGTTCGAAAAGACCA
>JBDLVO010000130.1:0-4018 GCA_039804805.1 Pseudomonadota bacterium | reverse complement strand
GTGAAGCCGGTCGGCTGGCGCGCCACCCGGCTGCCGACCCCGATCACCGCCTTGACGTGGCAGACCCGGGTGGTCAGCCGCAGCAGCACCGGGGTGTTGCAGGCTTCCGACAGGTCGAACGCCTGCTTGACCATCTCGTAGGCTTCCTGCGAATCCGCCGGCTCGAGGATCGGCAGATGGGCGAAGCGGCCCCAGTAGCGCGAATCCTGCTCGTTCTGCGACGAGCTCATCCCGACATCGTCGGCGACCGCGATCACCAGCCCGCCGACCACCCCGCTGACGGTGATGGTCATCAGCGCGTCGGAGGCGACGTTGAGCCCGACATGCTTCATCGCGCAGAACGACCGCGCCCCCGACATCGAGCCGCCGATCGCGACTTCCAGCGCCACCTTCTCGTTGACCGACCATTCGGCGTAGAGATCGGGGTACTGCGCCAAGGTCTCGAGGATCTCGGTCGAGGGGGTCCCGGGATAGGCGGTGGCGATGGTGGCTCCGGCCTCCCACACCCCCCGGGCGATGGCGTCGTTGCCCGACAGGAGCAGACGGGTGTTGGGTTGGGCCTCTACGGCGGCGGACATGAGAAAAGGCTCCCTGGCGATGTCTCGTGGCCTTCCGGCCCAAGCCGGAAGGGCTCGGAGGCTAGCACCGTCGCCCGTGGGCCGGAAGCGGAATGCGTGGCGGCCGGCGGTAGGGGGGCGGTGGAACGCCGCATGGGTGGGCTTCGCCCACACCGACCGCTCCCACCCCGATTGTTCGCTCCACGCTGCCTATGGTAGAAGGGGGCGCGAGTTTCCTCCATTTCAGGAACAGGGCGGCGATGCATCCCCAACCCTTGTCGATTTCCTTCGATCGCGCGGTGCTGGCCGCGCTGCGGGGGGATCACCGTCAGGCGGTGTGGCTGATGCGGCACTTGCTGGCGGAGCGCCCGGGAACCGAGCAGGACCTGTCGCTGATCTCGATGAAATCGGTGCAGCTTGCCCTGTTGCAGGCGCTCAATTCCGGGCGGGGGGAGATTTTCCGGGAATGCCCGCTGCTCGGACGCGCGGGCGAGGCGCTGACCGACAAACAGCGCGGCGTGATCACGGCCGTGCTGCGCTGTCACGAGGAGGCCTGGGCCGAGGGCCAGACCCCGCCGCCGCGCCGGGCCGATGTCCACGCCCCGGCGGCGGCCGGGCCGGTCGGGATCGACCCGGCGCGGACCGTGGTGGCCTTCCTGCTGTCGCGCCACATCATCTGCAATCCGGACTTCATCGAGTCCGATTTCTTCTTCCACATGCCCCGCTCCGCCGCCGCTTTCGGGTTCGCCACCGCCGTCTTCCCGGCCGACGAGATCCTTTACGACCATACCGTTTCCCTGGACAAGCCGGCGCCGGTCCGGCCGCTGGCGGCGGCGCTCGACGATCTCGCCCGTTTTCTTGCCGAATCCCGGCCCGACATCGTCTGCATCGACGGCAATTTCAAACCGGGGGCGGCGACGATCACCCCGGATCATCTGTGCGAGCTGCGGCGGCGGTTCGGGTTCCGTGTCGTGGTGGTGATCCCGGATTGCTACGACGCCCGTTACAATTACGTCGGCGCATGGGCCCCGGCCGCCGACCTGTTCGTCACCTTCCATGACCTGACCCGCCATCTGCTGGGGCGGGAGAACTGCCTTTCCGTCCCCTGCCTGCCGTTCGCCGAAAGCGCCTTTCATCCCGGGGCGGAGAAGACCGCCGGGGTCAATTGCCTCGGCTCGCCCTGGCGCGACCGGCATGTCTGGCTGGCGGCGCTGCTGGCCGCCGGGGTTCCGGTCGATGCGATGTTCCACGACCGCCGGCGCTGCAACGCCCTGTCGAGCGAAGAGTATCTGGCCCGGATGGGGCGGGCGAAATTCGTCTTCAGCAACGGCACCGTCGCCGAGGGCGAATCGATCCTGACCGGCCGCACCTTCGAGGCGATCCTGTCGGAATGCCTGCTGTTCTACGAGGTCGGCAGCCCGATCGACGATTTCATGGTGCCGTTCGTCCATTACGTCCCGGTCGCCAACATCGACCAGCTCATCACTTTCAGCCGGTTCTTTCTGGAGCGGGAGGATCTGCGCCGCCGCATCGCCGCCGCCGGCCGCCGCTATTTCCTCGAACGCTACGGCAGCGGGCTGTTCTGGCGTCACGTCGCCGCGCGGCTGGGCGCCTGACGGGGTGATGTGGGCTCCGCCCACCCCCGCCAAGGGCCGCAAGGCCCTTGGAACCCTTTGATCGTCGGGCGCGGAGCGGCCTGTCAGCGTGGGCGCGGATGTTTGCCGCGCGAAGGGCAAGGAAAGGGTTCCAAGGGCCTTCGGCCCTTGGCGGGTGCGGGCGGAGCCCGCGTAACATCACGGTGCGGCGGGGGCGGGGTTGAGGTCGAGCGCCAGTTCCAGCACGTCGGGTTCGCCTGACGGGCAGGGGCGGAAGCCGGCGGCGCGCGATAGCCGCAGCATCGGCATGTTCTCGGCCATGATCTGGGCGAAGATCTGCCGGGTGCCCCGGCCGCGCTGGTAGCGGATGATCTTGTCGAGCAGGCTGCGGCCCAGCCCGGTGCCCTTGAGGTCGGAGCGCACCAGGATCCCCAATTCGGCCCGCTGGTTGTCGGGGTCGATCACCGTCCGCACCACGCCGAGCGTCTCGAATCCGCCGCCTTCCAGGTCGCGGATGGCGACGAAGGCCATCTCGCGGTCGTAATCGATCTGGGTCATCCGGGCGAGCTGGAAATGCTGCACCTCGCGCACCAGTCCGAAGAAGCGCATGCGCAGATCCTGCGGCGTCATCCGCGCGATCAGTTCGGCATGGGCCGGCTCGTCCTCGGGGCGGATCGGCCGCAGCCGGATCGGGCTGCCGTCGCGCAGGGCCGCTTCCTCCTCCAGTTCGGCCGGGTAGGGCAGGATCGCGAAGCGGCGGCTTTGCTCGTTGCGCCAGGGGGCGACCCGCATCCGCGCGTCGAGCGCCACCACCCCGTGATGGTCGGCATAGAGCGGGTTGATGTCGCAGGCGACGATCTCGGGATTGTCGACCAGCATCCGCGACAGCCGCACCAGCAATTCGGCCACGGCGGCGCGGTCGGCGGCGGGGCGGCCGTCGCTGGCCTTCAGCAGGCGGGCGATGCGGGTGCGGCTGATGATGCTGCGCGCCAGCGGCAGGTTGAGCGGCGGCAGGCCGACGGTGTGGTCGCGTGGCACCTCGACCACCCGGCCGCCCTCGCCGAACACCACCACCGGCCCGAACAGCCCGTCGCAGGCGATGCCGGCGAACAGCAGCCGGGCATCCGGCCGCAGCAGCGAGCGTTGCAGGGTGAAGCCGGCCTGCTCGGCGTCGGGATGGACGCAACTGACCCGGCGGCGCAGTTCCAGCGCGGCGGTGCGGACCGCGGCGGCCGTTTCGAGGCCGAGGGCGATCGCGCCCGCCTCGCCCCGGCGGGCGATGTCGGGGCGGTCGAGGGTCAGCGTCACCGGGAAACCGAGCCGGGTGGCGGCCTGGGCGGCCTCGTCGGGGGTGGCGGCCTGGGCGGCGGGCTGGATCGGGATGCCGTAGGCGGCGAGCAGGGCCCGGGTCTGGCCGTCGCCCAGCAATCCGCCCGGGGCGGCGAGGCCGCGTTCGATGATCGGCCGCGCCGCGATCCGCGCCTCGGCGAAGCCCTCCCATTGCGACGGCGGCGTTTCCGTCAGCATGGTCTGGTTGCGCTGGTACTGCACCATCTGGCGGAAGGCGCGCACCGCCGCGCTGGGGGTGGGATAGGTGGCGATCCCGGCGGCGGCGAAGCGCTGGCGGGCGGGGAGGACCGATTCCTCGCCCATCCAGGCGGTCAGCACCGTGCCGGCATGGCCGCGTTGGGCCTCGATCACCGCCTCGGCGATCTCGACCGGGTCGGCCATCGCGTTGGGGGCGTGAATCACCAGGATCGCGTCGGCGGCGCCGCTTTCGACCAGGATCCGCACCGCCTCGCCATAGCGGCGCGGGTCGGCGTCGAGGCCGAGGTCGAGCGGGTTGCCGATCCGGCTGCCGGCCGG
>JBDLVO010000129.1:0-5040 GCA_039804805.1 Pseudomonadota bacterium | reverse complement strand
TCTTCCGCCCGGTCGGCTTCGATTACCGCTCGAAGATCGCCGATCCGCGCTGGCGCAACACCTGGGACTGGGGCCTGTTCGTCGGCGGGCTGGTGCCGGCGCTGATCTTCGGCGTCGCCTTCGGCAACCTGCTCCAGGGGGTGCCGTTCCATCTCGACGAGTTCCTGCGCTCGCATTACCAGGGGGCGCTGCTCGGCGCGCTGCTGCCGCTGCTCAACCCGTTCGCGCTGCTGGCCGGGGTGATCAGCCTGCTGATGCTGACCCTGCACGGGGCGATGTGGCTCCAGGTCCGCGCCGACGATCCGGTGGCGGCGCGGGCGCGCAAGATCGCGGTGCCGCTGGCACTGGCGGTGGCCGCCGCCTTCGCCCTGGCCGGGCTGTGGGTGGCGCAGGGGATCGACGGCTTCCGGGTGGTCACCCATCCGCCGTTCGACGCCCCCTCGAACCCGCTGGCCAAGACCGTCGCGGTCGAACGCGGCGCCTGGCTGGCGATCTATCAGACCGTGCCGGCGGCGGTGCTGGCCCCGATCTTCGGCTTTGCCGGCATCCTGTTCGCCGCCGGACTGTCGCTGCTGCGCCGGCCCGGGCTCGGCTTCGTCGCCAGCGCGCTCGGGATGGCCGGCATCATCGCCACCGCCGGCCTGTCGATGTTTCCGTTCGTGCTGCCGTCGAGCACCGATCCCGGCTCCAGCCTGACCCTGTGGGATGCGGCGTCCAGCCCGCTGACCCTGACGGTGATGTTCTGGGCGGCGATGATTTTCCTGCCGATCGTGCTGTCCTACACCGTGTGGTGTTACGTGCGGATGTGGGGCAAGGTCACCGTCGCCGGGGTGCGGGCCAGCGGCCCGGCCGCCTATTGAGACGAGGGAGGCGCAGATGTGGTACTTCACCTGGATCCTGGGCGTCACCGCGGCGCTGTCGATCGGTGTGATCAACGCGCTCTGGTATGAGGCCGATCAGGCCTTCGACCATACGCACGAGCAGTGAGACCGGCCGAGTCTCCGGATGAGGCCAAGGCGGCGGCGGGGTTTCTCCGCCGCCGCGTCGTCTCGGTCCGCCGGCCGCTGGCCTGGGTCGCCCTGGCCCAGTTCGCCCAGGCGGCGCTGATGATCCCGCAATATGGCCTGCTCGCCGCCGCGCTCGACCGCGCCCTGTTCGCCGGGGCCGGGCTCGACGCGCTGTGGCCGTTGCTGGCCCCGGTGCCGGCGCTGATCCTGCTGCGGGCCGGGCTCGCCTGGCTGGCCGAGGTGCTGGCCCAGGGCGCCGGGGCTTTGGTGCGCCGCGCGGTGCGCGACGCGGTGGCGGCGCGGATGCTGGACCTCGGTCCGGTGCGGCTGGGCGGCGACGCCGCCGGCGGGCTCGGCGCCCTGCTGGTCGAGGGGGTCGAGGCGCTCGACGCCTATTACAGCCGGTTCCTGCCGGCGATGCGGCTGGCGGTGCTGGTGCCGCTCGGGCTGCTGGCGGTGGTGTTCCCGCTCGACTGGATGTCGGGGGTGATCCTGCTGGTCACCGCGCCGCTGATCCCGCTGTTCATGGCCCTGATCGGGGCCGGGGCGGAACGGCTTAACCGCCGGCAATGGGCCCAGTTGGTGCGGATGGGCGGCCATTTCCTCGAACTGATCCAGGGCCTGACCACCCTGTCGCTGTTCAACGCCGCCGAGGCCCAGGCCGGCGCGGTCGGCCGCATCGCCGAGGAATATCGGGTGGCGACGATGGCGGTGCTGCGGATGGCCTTCCTGTCGGCGCTGGCGCTGGAATTCTTCGCCACCCTCGGCGTGGCGCTGACCGCGGTGCTGATCGGCTTCCGCCTGCTCGGTGGCGAACTGGGCTTCGAGCGCGGCCTGCTGATCCTGCTGCTCGCCCCCGAATTCTACGCGCCGCTGCGCAATCTCGGCGTCCAGTACCATGCCCGGATGGAGGCGCTCGGCACCGCCGGCCGGCTGGCGGCGCTGCTCGATGCCCCGCCGCCGCCGGCGCCGGCGGTGCCGGCCATCCCGCCGGAGCGGGCGCCCGAGATCGTGTTCGACCGGGTGCGGCTGGACTATGCCCCGGGCCGGGTCGGCCTCGACGAGGCCAGTTTCACCCTGCCGGCCGGCCGCATCACCGCTTTGGTCGGCCCGAGCGGGGCCGGCAAGAGCAGCGCGGTCACCCTGCTGCTCGGTTTCGCCCCGCCCAGCGCCGGCGAGATCCGGGTCGATGGCGTGACGTTGTCTTCCTTCGCCCTTGAAACCTGGCGCGAGCGGATCGCCTGGGTGCCGCAGCGGCCGCATCTGTTCGCCGGCAGCGTCGCCGACAATCTGCGCCTCGGCTGTCCCGACGCCGACCCGGCGGCGATGCGGGCGGCGATGGCGGCGGTGGGGGCCGGGGCCCTGCTCGACTCCCTGCCGGCCGGGCTCGATACCCGTCTGGGCGAGGACGGCGCCGGCCTGTCCGGCGGTCAGGCCCGGCTGATCGCGCTGGCCCGCGCCGCGCTGCGGCCGGCGCCGCTGCTGATCCTCGACGAGCCGGCCGCCAGTCTGGACGGCGAATCCGAGGCGGCGCTGCTGCGCGCTTTGCCGGCGCTGGCGACGGGGCGGACGGTGCTGCTGATTGCCCACCGCCCGGCGACGATCGGCGCGGCCGAGCGGCGGGTCCGGCTGGAGGCCGGTCGGGTGGCGGCGGTGGAGGAGGACGCCGGATGATGACCCTGCTGCTGCGTCTGATCCGGCTGTATCTGCCGGTCTGGGCTTGGCTCGGCCTCGCCTTCCTGCTGGCGCTGGCCACCCTGCTGGCCCAGAGCGGGCTGATGGCGCTGTCGGGCTGGTTCATCGCCGCGATGGCGCTGGCCGGAGCCAGTGGCGGCCGGCTCGATTATTTCACCCCGGCGGCGCTGATCCGCGCCGCCGCGATCCTGCGGACCGGCGGCCGCTATGGCGAGCGGCTGATCGGGCACGAGGCGACCTTCCGCCTGATCGCCCGGCTGCGGGTGTGGCTGTATCGCAAGATGGCGCCGCTGCCGCTGGAAGCGCGCGGGGCCGAGGCCGCCGCCGACCTCGCCCAGCGCCTGCGCGGCGACCTCGACCGGCTGGAGACCCTGTTCCTCCGCCTTGCCGCCCCGCTCGGGGTGGCGTTGGCCGGCGGCGCGGTCGGGGTGGCCTGGATCGCCCGCTCCTCGCCGGCGTTGGCCCTGGTCGAGGCCGGGCTGCTGCTGCTGGCCGGCTTCGCGGTGCCGGGGCTGGTCGCCCGCGCCGCCGCCCGCCGCGGCGTCGCCCAGGTGCGGCGGCAGGCGGCGCTGTCGGTGGCGGCGGTCGAACTGGTGCAGGGCTTGCCCGAACTGCTGGTGTTCGGCGCCGGCGCGCGTGGTCGCGCCCGCCTCGCCGCCGAATCCGATGCCCTGATCGCCGCCCAGCTCGGGCTCGGCCGCCTTACCGCCGCCTCCCAGGCGGCGCTGCTGCTGTGCGGGCAACTGGCGCTGTGGGCGGCGGTGGTGCTGGCGTTGCCGCTGGTCGCCGCCGGCGGCCTGCCCGGTCCCGATCTGGTGATGCTGGCCCTGCTGGCGCTGGCGCTGTTCGAGGCGGTGGCGCCGCTGCCGGCGGCGTTCCTCGCCCTCGGCGGCACGATCGAATCCGCCCGCCGGGTGTTCGCCCTGGCCGATGCCGCCCCGCCGGCGCCGCTCCGGGCCGGGCTGGGATCGCTGCCGCCGCGCTGCGACCTGGCCGTGCGCGGGCTGCGCTTCGCCTGGGCCGGCCGGCGGCCGCTGTTCGACGGGCTCGATTTCGACCTGCCCCAGGGCGGCCGGGTCGCTCTGCTCGGGCCGAGCGGCAGCGGCAAATCGAGTCTGGTGCTGCTGCTGACCGGGCTGCTGGCGCCCGAGGCCGGCGCGATCACCCTCGACGGCCGCCCGATCACCGAGTGGGACGACGAGACGCGGCGGCGTTGCTTCGCGGTCGCTCCGCAGAATGGCGGCCTGTTCAGCGGCAGCGTGCGCGAGATTCTGCGCCTCGGTCGGCCCGACGCCGACGATCCGGCGCTGTGGCGGGCGCTGGCGCTGGTCGGGCTCGACGATTTCGTCGCCACCTTGCCGCAGGGGCTGGACAGTTGGTTGGGCGCCGCCGGGCTGACCCTGTCGGGCGGGCAGGCCCGCCGCCTGTCGATCGCCCGCGCCCTGCTGCGGCCGGCGCCGGTGCTGGTGCTGGACGAACCGGGCGAGGGGTTGCCGATTGAGGCCGAGCAGGATCTGCTCGACCGGGTGATCGATCGGCTCGACGGGCGGTCGCTGCTGCTGATCACCCACCGCCTCGCCGGGCTGGAGCGGATGGACCGGGTGGTGCGGCTGGGTGGGGGAGCCCCGGCGGGGCGGGGCTTCTGATCCCCTGGTCCGGTTGGCAACCGGGTGCCCCCGGGGCCGGTCGTGACGCGGCCGGCCCGGGGGCGGCGGGTCACTTGATGAACTGGATCTCGACCCGGCGGTTGCGCTGTTCGGCGACACCGGCACCGGTCGGCACCGCCAGTTCGTCCTCGCCAACCCCGCTCTGCACCGTGACCAGGCCGAAATGGCCGAGGGCGGTGGCGACGCTGCGGGCGCGCTGGACCGACAGCCGCTGGTTGGCGCCCTTCTTGCCGGCGGTGTCGGTGTGGCCGACCACCCGGATCTCGCTCGGCTTGAGGTCGGCATGGGCGGCGATCACCTCGGTCAGCAGCTTGCGCGCCTTGGGGGTCAGCCCCGCCTTGCCGAGGTCGAAATAGATCTCGAAGCTGCGGATCACGGTCGGTTCCGCCGCCTGGGCCGCCGCCGGGCGCGGCGCCGGGGGCGGCGGGTCGAGCTGGGCGATGGTGCGGACGAAGGTCGAGCGGCACTTGGTCAGGCTGTCGCCCTGGTCGTACTCGGCCTCTTCCTCCAGCCAGCAATCGAAATTGGTCTGGGCCTCGGCCGCCAGTTCGGGCTGACGCTCGCCGGCGCCGGCGGCCAGCACCCGGGTCAGCCGGGCATGGGCGGCGGTCAGGTCGCCGATCCGTTCGGCCGGCACCTCCCACTCCGCCGGATTCTCCGGCGCCACCGCC
>JBDLVO010000128.1:0-4793 GCA_039804805.1 Pseudomonadota bacterium | reverse complement strand
GGGAGCCCTGCTCCCCGAGCGGGTGCGGGCGGCAGCCCGCTTAGGGGGCGCGCGCGGCGGCGCGGCGGAAGGCGGGGTAGGTCGGCGCGACTCCGGAGACATCGCCGAGATGGGCGACGATATAGCTCATCAGCGGCAGGGTGGGGTGGAACTCGCCCCGCACCATGAACTCGTCGGCCGCGCGCACCGTCACCACCGCGTTGACGCAATCCTCCGGGGCGTCGATCCGGGCGATCCGGATCCGGATGGTGTCGCCGACCTGATGGTGGGGGCCGCCCTGGAAGGCCAGCCCGGCGATCGACAGGTTGGCGATCGGGAACATCTGGCGCCCGACCACCACCACCAGCCCCTGTCCGGGCAGGCGGGGATGTTGGCGGCGCTCGATGAAGTCGGTCATGGCCGTTTGCGTCCTCCGGCTGGAACAAGGCGGGGCGGGCTTGTCATCGCGATCGGCAACGGCCACATCAGCGGAAACACCGGTGCGGTTCTCCGTCACCAACAACGGAGCGGGCATGGAGCCAGGCATCCTGCTGATTGACGACGACCCCCACCTGCTGTCGGCCTTGCGGCGCCAGCTTGGCGACCGGTTCGATATTACCACTGCGTGCGGTGGTGAGGAGGGGATCGAGGCGGTGCGGGCCGCCGCATCGCCTTTTGGCGTGGTCCTGTCCGACATGCGTATGCCGGGGATCGACGGGATCGAAACCCTGCGCCGGATCCGCGACCACGCCCCCGACACGGTGCGGATGATGCTGACCGGCAATGCCGACCAGCAGACCGCGATCGATGCCATCAATCAGGGGGCGATCTTCCGTTTCTACACCAAGCCCTGTCCGTCCGAGACCCTGATCGACGGGCTGGAAGCCGGGCTTGAACAGTTCCGCCTCGTCACCGCCGAGCGCGATTTGCTGGAGCAGACCCTGACCGGGGTGATCCAGGTGCTGGTCGAGGTGATGTCGGTCAACGATCCCGCCGCCGCCGCCCAGGCCGCCCGCCTGCGCGAATGGGTGCGGCTGCTGACCACCGAATTCCGCATGCCGCATCGCTGGCAACTGGAGATCGCCGCCGCGCTGGCGCCGATCGGGATGGTGGCGATGCCGCCCGCTTCGCTGGCGCGGCTGCGCCAGGGCGAGGCGCCCAATCCGGACGAGCGGGCGATGCTGGAACGGGTGCCCGAGGCCGGCCGCAACCTGCTGGCCAAGATCCCCCGCCTCGCCCGGGTGGCCGAGATCGTCCATTGGCAGGATCGTGGCTATGACGGCAGCGGCTTTCCCGCCGACGGCCCGGTCGGGGCCGATCTGCCGCTCGATGCCCGGCTGCTGAAGATCCTCAAGGACCTGCTGGCCGCCACCGCCGGCGGTCCGCTGACGGCGGCGTCGTTCGAGCAACTCGAACGCCAGCGCCGGCAATACGATCCGGTGCTGCTGCCCCGGGTGCGGGGCTGCCTCGAAGGGCTGGCGCGCAAGGAGGTCCTGACCTCGGTCGCCCTGAGTGTCGGGCAGGTGCAGGCCGGCCATGTGCTGGCCGGCGATCTGCGGCTGGGCAACGGCCACCTGATCTTTCCCGCCAATACTCAGTTGTCGGCGACCCAGATCGAGCGGATCCGCACCCTGGCCCGGGTGTTCGGTTTCGCCGAGCCGGTCCGGGTGCGGGGCTGACGCCGCCGGGCGTTCACGCCGAAACCGCGCCGGTGCCGCCGTCCTGGGCCAGATCGCGGAACAACTGGCCGGCGAAGCTGCCGTCGCCGCCGGTGCCCTGGCCGCTGCCGCCGTTGCGGTATTTGGCCACCAGGGTGCCGATGTCGGCCGGGGCGGGGACGGCCTGACCGGTGGCGGCGCTGGTCAGCGCGGCCGAGGTGCCGAGGGTGCCGACCAGTTGATCGAGATCGGCCAGCACCGCCGTGCCGCCGGTGGTGGTGGTGCCGCTGCCGATGGCCGCCGCCGCCGTCACCGCGCCGGCGGCGGGGGTGGCGGCGACGTCGAAGCTGCTGTCGGTCGCGGTGGTGGCGGCGGCGGCGTCGACCTGCGAGGCGATCAGCGCCGATTGCATCGCCGCGCTCATCAACGGGAAGGTGTTGGCGCGGTCGCCGTCGGTCCGGCTGGCTTCCGAGGCGGAATCGGTCGGGGCCAGCGACAGGGAGAAGGTCGCCGAACCCGATTCGGCCGCGGTCTGACCGTTGGCCAGCGCCTGCCGCGTGGCGGCGGTTCCGGTGATCGAGGAGACGCTCATGACCCCAACTCCTGTCGTCTGGTCTGCCGGCCACGCCGGCTTCGCCGGGCGCCGTGGTTCCAAAGTCTCTGTCAGGCCCGTCCCGGGCCGCCAAGACCAAGCCGTTTTCCGCCGGAGCGGATGGGCGGGGATCCAGCCCGGCAGCCCTGCTTTTCTGCCTGGCGCGGAGGCCGGGCCGGATCCTGATCAGTTCTGATACGGCGGTTGGGGGCAAACCGGGCGGATCTTTCTGCCGGTCGTGCCGCGACAGGGCAGAATTTGCCGCCCCGGCCCAGCGGGCGGTCAGGCCGGAACGGCGCCGGCCGGCTCGAACTGGGGCTCGGCATGGACGACGACGCGGGCGACGTCGCCCAGCTTCCAGCGCAGTTCGGCCTCCATCCGCTCGGTCAAGGCGTGGGCGAGGCGGATCGAGGCCTCGGGCGGAAAGCGGCAATGGAACGACAGATACAGCCCGTCGGGGCCACGCTGGGCGAACAGGCGGTGGACGTGCGAGCCGGGGGGATGCTGCGCCACCACTTCCTCGACCAACCGGGTCAGCCGGGCCAGTTCACCCGGCTCGACCGTCTCGCCCGGGTCGATGTGGTTGCGGCGGGGGTCGATATGGATGTCGATGCCGATGTCGGCGCCGAGTTCGGTGGCCAGGGCGGTCTCGATCTCGCTGGCGACGTCGTGCGCCTCGCGCACCGTCAGGCCGTCATCGACCTCGAGGTCGAAGCCGACATGGCGGGTCGCTCCCAGGGTGTAGAGGGCGATGTCGTGGACGGCGACGCCGCGATTGGCCGCCACCACCCGCACCGCCTCGGCGACATCCTCGTCGTCCAGCGTCAGCGGCTCGGCCACCACCAGCGGGTCGATGTCCGGGCGGGCGGCGCAGATCGCCGTGGCGACGGCGTCGCGCAGGGCCTGGACCTGACCGAAACTGCGGCCGCGCCCGACTCGCACCACCAGTTCGAGATAGATGGTGGCCCCGGCCGGGCGGGCGCGCACCCGATCGACCCGGGCGATGCCGGGGACGGCGGCGGCGATCCGCGCCACCTCCTCGGCGATGCCGCGGGGCGCGGTGTCGATCAGCGTGTCGATGGTGCGCCGCCCCAGCCGCCAGCCGGCGAGGCAGACGAAGCCGGCCACCCCGATCGCGGCGACGGCGTCGCCCTGCGGCCAGCCCCAGGCGGTCAGGCCGAGCCCGACCAGCACCACCGCCGAACTGGCGATGTCGGAACTGAAATGCAGCGCGTCGGCCTCGAGCGCGGCGCTGCCGGTCTCGCGCGCCACCTTGGTCAGGGCGCGGGCGCGGCCGAAATCGATCAGCATCGACACCAGGATCACCGCGATGCCGTACCAGGTCACCTCGACCGTCACCGCCTCGCCGCGCAGCCGTTCGACCGCCTCCTTGATGATCCAGGCGCTGGTGAGGAACAGCAGCCCGGTCTCGATCAGGGCCGAGACGTTCTCGACCTTGGCATGGCCCCAGGGATGCTCGGCGTCGGCCG
Organism: Pseudomonadota bacterium; assembly: GCA_039804805.1. Taxonomy (GTDB): domain Bacteria; phylum Pseudomonadota; class Alphaproteobacteria; order Rhodospirillales; family Magnetospirillaceae; genus Phaeospirillum. The sequence continues at coordinate 1,074 of JBDLVO010000128.1, read as the reverse complement.
GGCGGTCGCCGATCCGCACCGCGAACCAGGTCAGCGTCGCCGCCCCCATGTCGAGCAGCGAATGCGCCGCCTCGGACAGGATGCCGAGGCTGCCGGTCATCAGCCCCACCGCCAGCTTCATCGCGGTCATCGCCGCGCTGGCGAACACCGATGCCGCCGCCACCGCCTGTTTCTTGTTGGTCATCGCCGTTCCTGTCGTCTCTGGCCGTGCCCCGGGAGTCGAGTTGTCGCGACTTTACCCTCCCGCGCGGCGGGAACAAAGACCCCGACGCGCGCCGGCGCCGCGCTTTCCCCCGGCCCCCGCGCTTTCCCATCGACAAGCCCACCCCCGGCGACGATAGGATGGCGCCCCCCGTTACCAAGGAGCCCCGCGCGATGCGTCGTCTGTTTCCGATCCTCGTCGTTGCCCTGCTGATCGGCCTGTCCGGCCCGGCGCCGGCCCAGGACGCGGCGGACCTGACCGGCACGGCCAAACCGGCCGCCCCGGCCGCGCCGCCCGCCGCCGAGTCCCAGCCGGACGCCGACACGCTGGAACGGCAGCTCGATCAGGCCCAGACCGAGTACGACCATCTGACCGGCGCCACCCCGCCGCCGGCGGCCCAGCCGGCCGAGCTGATCGAGCGCGACTACCTGATGGGCGAACTGATCGGCGCGCTCGAACGCCATCTCGACATGATCGATCGCCTGCCCGAGGCGCAGGGGCGCGCCAAGGACCAGGGCGAGAAGACCGCCGCGTGGCGGGCCAACCCCAATCCGCCCTCGGTGTCGATCGTCGCCCTCGACCATCAGCGCGACCTGCTCGAGGACACCCGGGCGCGGCTCAAGGCGGCGATGCAGCGCGCCGATTTCCGCGACCAGCAGATCACCGAGGACGAGAAGCGGCTGAAGGCCAACGAGGTCACCGTCCGCCAGCAGGAAGAGAAGATCGCCGCCGCCACCGACGAGATCGCCAAGGCGCGCGAGACCTGGCTGCGCGATCTCGCCCGCCTGCGCGTCCGCACCGCCGCCGCCGCGATGGCCGAGGGCAAGACCGCCCAGACCATCGGCCGGGCCGAAATCGCCGAACTGCGCGCC
>JBDLVO010000127.1:0-7442 GCA_039804805.1 Pseudomonadota bacterium | reverse complement strand
CGCGCCGCCGCGACCGCGGCGGCCGAGCGCGCGGCGGCGGCGGAACGGCGCGGGGCCGAGGCCGAGGCGGCGTGGCGGGCCCGCAGCCAGGCGCTGGAGGCGGAAGCGGCCGAACGGATCCGCGCCGCCGAGGCCGAAGGCCAGCACCGCGCCGCGGCGATGCTGGCCGAGGCGCGGGTCGAGGCCGACCGGCTGACGGCGGCGGCGCGGGCGGCGATCGCGGCGGAACGGCGAGCGGCCGGCACCGCCCTGGCCGAGCATGCCGCCAAAGTGGCGACGATTCTGGCCGGGCGGCTGCTGGAGGCGGTGGCGCCGGGACTCGGCGCGGCACCGTTCCTGACGCTGCTGGAACAACGCCTCGCCACGCTCGATCCGGCCGAGCGGAGCCGGCTGGCCGCCGGGGGGGCGCGGGTCGAGTTGGCGCCGCCGCTGGCCGCCGCCGAGGCCGAGGCGTGGCGCCGCCGGCTGGAACCGCATCTCGGCGCGGTCGAGTTCGCCGCCGCGCCGGAGCTGATCGCCGGCGCCCGGATCGCCGGGCCGGCGGCGGTGGTCGAAGTGAGCTGGGCCGACGCGCTGGCGCGGGCCCGGCGGGAGATGGAACGCGATGACCGGGCTCGGTGACGATCTCGCCCGCTGGGCGGACCAGGCGCAAACGGTGGCGGCGGCGGCGACGGTCGAGGCCCGCCAGCGCGAACGCGGCCGGGTCGAACGGATCGGCGACGGGGTGGCGCTGCTGTCCGGCCTGGCCGGGGCCGGCCAGGACGAGATGCTGCGCTTCGCCGGCGGCGGGCTGGGGATGGCGGTGACGCTGGCGCCCGAGCGGATCGGCGCGGTGCTGCTGTCGCCCTCGGCCGGCATCGCCGCCGGCTCGGTGGTCGAGCGCGGCGGCGCGGTGGTGCGGGTGCCGGTGGGGGAGGCGTTGCTGGGCCGGGTGGTCGATCCGCTCGGCCGCCCGCTCGACGGCCGGCCGCCGCCGCATTGCGAACAATCGGAACCGGTCGAACGCCCGGCCCCGGCGATCGTCGAGCGCGACCCGATCACCCGACCGCTGGCGACCGGGATCACCGTGCTCGACGCGATGATCCCGATCGGGCGCGGCCAGCGCGAATTGATCATCGGCGACGGCAAGACCGGCAAGACCGCGATCGCCGCCGACGCGGTGATCAATCAGAAGGACAGCGACGTGATCTGCGTCTGGGCCTCGATCGGCCAGCGCGCCGCCGCAATCAACCGGCTGATCGAGGCGGTCGGCCGGTTCGGCCCGCGCGAACGCACCCTGTTCGTGATCGCCGAGGCCTCGGCCCCGCCGGGACTGGCGTGGCTGACCCCCTACGCCGCCTGTTCGATGGCCGAACATTTCGTCGAGCAGGGGCGCGACGTGCTGCTGGTGATCGACGATCTGACCCACCATGCCGCGCTGCACCGCGAATTGTCGCTGCTGCTGCGGCGGCCGCCGGGGCGCGAGGCCTATCCCGGCGACATCTTCTTCGCCCATGCGCGGCTGCTCGAACGCGGGGCGCAGCGGGCGGCGGCGCTGGGCGGCGGCTCGCTGACCATCCTGCCGATCGTCGCCACCCAGGGCGGCAACCTGACCGCCTACATCCCGACCAACATCATCTCGATCACCGACGGCCAGATCATCCTCGACCCCAAGCTGTTCCATGCCGGGCAGAAGCCGGCGGTCGATGTCGGCCTGTCGGTGTCGCGGGTGGGGGGCAAGGCCCAGCCGCCGCTGCTGCGCCGCCTCGCCGGCTCGCTCAAGCTCGATTACGCCCAGTTCCTCGAACTGGAGATGTTCACCCGCTTCGGCGGGATGGCCGACGAGCGCACCCGCCGTCAGGTCGAGCATGGCCGGCGGATCCGCGCCCTGCTGATCCAGACCAACACCCGGGTCCGGGGCCTGCCCGAACAGGTCGCCGGCCTGCTGGCGCTGGGCGAGGGCCTGCTCGACCCGCTGCCGGACCCCGCGCTGGCGGCGTTCCTGGACGGGCTGGCCGACTGGCTGGCGAGTGCCTGCCCGACCCTGACGGCGCGGATCGCCACCACCGGCGAGCTTGACCCGGCCGGACAGGCCGAACTGGTCGAACGCCTGCGCGGCCATGTCGCCGCCCTGGGGGCGTGATGGAGCGGCCGGAGACGGTGCGGGCGCGGATCGACAGCGTCGCCCAGTTGCAGGAGGTGGTGGGGGCGATGCGCTCGCTGGCGGCGATGCGGATGCAGCAGGCGAGCGAATCGCTCGACGGCATCCGCCGCTATGCCGGCATCGTCGCCGCCGCGCTGGCCCAGGCGTTGCGGCTGGCCGGCGGCGCGCCCCCGCCCCGACCGGGCGGCCGCCGCGCCCTGCTGGTGTTCTCGGCCGAACACGGTTTCGTCGGCGCCTATGCCGAAACCCTGGCCGAGGCGGCGCGGACCGACCCGCCCGACCTGCTGCTGGCGGTGGGAACCAAGGGCGTCCAGTCGCTGACCGAAGCCGGTCTGACCCCGGACTGGTCGCTACCGATGGCCTCGCATGCCGGCGGGGTGGAGGATCTGGCCCGCCAGATCGCCGCCGAACTGGCCCAGCGCCTCGGCGCCGAGGCGTTCACCCGGCTCGACCTGCTGTTCGGCCGGATCGGCGCGGGCGGCGGCTGGCAGCCGGTGCGGCGCCCCCTGCTGCCGCCCGACTTTTCCGACCTGCCGCCGCCGCGCGGCGGCAGCGCCCCGTTGCATCACCTGCCCGCCGCCGCCCTGCTCGACCGCCTGATCGAGGAACGGCTGCTGGCCGATCTGGCGCTGGCGGCGACGGAAGCGCTGGCGGCCGAGAACGCCGCCCGCCTCGCCGCGATGACCACCGCCGGCGACAACATCGACCGCAAACTGACGGAATTGCGGGGCCAGGAACGCATCCTGCGCCAGGCCCAGATCACCGAGGAATTGCTCGACGTGGTCAACGGCGCCGAACTTTTGTTCGAGAATGAGGAGGAGGTCCGGAGGCGCCCGCCTCCGGGCGGGGCCGGGGCGGCAGCCCCGTAGCTACCCCTCCAGACGCTCGATCAGTTGATTGAGCAAACCGAGCAATTGCTCCCGCCCCGCCCCGCCGAGCTTGTCGGCGAACACCTGCTCGTGCCGCTCGACCGCCGCCAGGGCCTGCTCGAACCGCGCCTGGCCCGCCGGGGTCAGATAAAGCGACTGCGTCCGCCGATCGGAGGCGTTGGCACGACGCTCGGCCAGCCCACGCTGGACCAGCGATTCGAACAGCGGGACGAAATTGGTGCGGTTGATCGCCAGCGCCTCGGCCACCTGGGACGGTGACAGGCCGGGATTGCGGTCGAGCACGGTCAGCACCGCGAACTGGCCCGGCCGCAGATCGCCCTCGGCGAAGGCGGCGGCATAGGAATGGATCACCCCGACCTGGGCCCGCCGCAGCAGATAGCCGAGCTGGCGCGGCAACGGCCCGAGATCGACGGCGCCCGCCGCCGCCGGCGCGACGCCTTCCGGCTCCCTGTGCCCCCGCTTCACCATTCCCCCGTCCCGGTCAGGCCTGTTCCCGCAGCACCCGCTTCAGCAGCTTGCCGGTGGCGCTGCGGGGCAAGGCGTCGAGAATATCGACGCGGGACGGCACTTTATAGGCGGCCATGTGCTCGCGGCAATAGGCGATGACCGCCTCCGGGGTCAGCGCCGCGCCCTCCCTCGCCACCACGGCGGCGACCACGCATTCGCCCTTGTCCGGATCGGGACGGCCATAGACCGCGACCTCGCGCACCCCGTCGAGGCGATAGAGTCCGGCCTCGATTTCGGCCGGCCACACCTTGAAGCCCGAAACGTTGATCATGTCCTTGAGCCGGTCGGACAGATAGAGATAGCCGTGGTCGTCGATGCGGCCGATATCGCCGGTATGCAGCCAGCCGTCGCGCAGGGTGCGGGCGGTGTCGTCGGGCCGGTTCCAGTAGCCGGCCATCACGTTGTCGCCGCGCAACACGATCTCGCCGATCGCGCCGGGCGGCAATTCGGCACCGCTCTCGTCGACCACCCGGGCCGCGACCCCCGGCAGCGGCCGGCCGACCGAGCCGAAACGATGCTGGTGGAAATCGTTGTAGCAGGCGAACGGGGCGCATTCGGTCAGGCCGTAACCTTCGTAGATCCGCCGGCCGAAGCGGTCGAACCAGCGGCGGGAGATCTCCTCGGGCAGGGTCGCCGCCGCCGACATCTCGTAACGCAGCGAGGACAGGTCGTAAGGCGACAGGTCGCTCGCCAGCAGGGCGATGAAAATCGCCGGCACCGCGAACAGATGGGTGACGCGCTCGGCCCCGATCGCCGCCAGCACCGTCTCGGGGCTGTAGCGCGAAAACAGCACCAGGGTGGCCCCGGCCAGCATCGTCCCGTTCATCAGGTAATTCTGGCCGTAGGCGTGGAACAGCGGCAGGAAGGCGGCGACGCGGTCGCCCGGCCGCAGGTCGGAACAACAGGCCGACAGGGCGATATTGGAATGGATGTTGCGCTGGGTCAGCACCACCCCCTTGGGCTGGCCGGTGGTGCCGGAGGAATAGAGCAGCGCGGCGGGATCGTCGGCGGCCCGCTCGACCCGGGCGAAACCGTCCGCCCCCTCGGCATACAGCCGCCCCAGCGCCAGCCAGTCGGGGCCGGCCGGACCGTCATCGACCACGATCCGCAGCCGCAGCCCCGGACACGCGGCCGGGACATGGGCGGTCAGCCCGGCCGGGGCCAGCACCGCCGCGGCGCCCGAATCCTCCAGCAGATGGCGCACTTCATCCAGCTTGAACATCGGATTGACGCTGACCGCGACCGCGCCGAGCTTCTGCACCGCGTAATAGGCGACGAGGAAGTGCGGCTGGTTGGGCAGATAGAGGGCGACCCGGTCGCCGGGGGCGAGGCCGCGCCGGTGCAGCGCGGCGGCGAGCCGGCCGGCATCGCGGTCGAGTTCGGCGAAACTGACCGAGCTTCCCTCGAAGCGAAGGGCGTCGCGGTCGGGCTGACGCTGGGCGTGGCGTTCCAGATAGGACGCGAGATTCATGCGCGGGCCTCCCTGCCGGTTGGTTGGGTTAGGGGGTAAGAGCCTCCTCCAGCCCGGCGGAGTCGGGGCGAAACCCGCCAACGCAGCGCGCGGCCAGCAGGTGGCATTCCGGCAGCATCCACCGCCGGACGAAATCGGCGCCCTGGCGGATCCGGGCCGGCGACGGGGCGGCGTCGGCGCCGGCCAACAGCCGGGCCCAGGCGGCGGCGAAGGCCAGCAGCCCCGACAGGCGGAGGAAATCGGCGGCGGCGTAGCCGGGCTCGGGCGCGGTCAGCAGCGCCGAGGCCGCTTCCTCCCACGCCGCCACAGCGCGGGTCAGATCCTCTCGCCACACCGCCGCGCCTTCCGCCGCCGCCGCGATCTCGGCGTGAAAGGCGCGGCGGCAGGCGCCGTCATCAAGCGTCAGCAGCCGCCCGACCAGGGTCATCCCCTGAATGCCGTTGCTGCCCTCGTAGATCCGGGTGATGCGGGCGTCGCGCAGGATCTGCTCGACCCGGTATTCGCGCAGATAGCCGTAACCGCCATGGATCTGGATGGCGTGATCGGCCGCCTCGCCGCCGGCATCGGTGCAGAACGCCTTGCAGATCGGCGTCATGATCTCGACCAGCGCCGGGTTGGTCCCCAGCTCCAGCTCGACCAGCACCCGGTACAGCATCGCCCGCCCGCCCAGCGCCAGCGCCAGCTGGGTCAGCAGGGCGCGGCGGATGTCGGGATGGGCGGCGATCGGATCGGGACCGCCGCCCGAACCGGCCCGGCCCTGGTGGCGCTGGGCGGCATAGGCGCGGCTGCGCTGGCCGGCGATCTCGGCCAACCCGATTCCCTGGGCGGCGACGTCGAGCCGTTCGGCGTTCATCATGGTGAACATCCGCGCCAGCCCCTCGCCCGGCGCCCCGACCAGCTCGGCCCAGGCCGCGTCAAAGGCCATCTGGCAGGTCGGCGAGGCATGCAGCCCCATCTTGTCCTCCAACCGCAGCACCGAAACGGCGTTGCGGCTTCCGTCCTCCAACTCGGACGGACAGAGGAACAGCGACAGCCCGCGCAGCCCGGGCGGGGCGTCGGGGGTGCGGGCCAGCACCAGATGGAGCACGCGCCCGGTCAGATCCTGGTCGCCGCCGGAGATGAACACCTTGCCGCCGGAGATCCGCCAGCCGCCGGCCGGGTCGGGCCGGGCGAGGCAGCGGATGCGGGCGAGGTCGGAACCGGCCTGCGGCTCGGTCAGGCACATCGTCGCCAGCCAGTCGCCCGAGGCCAGCCGCCCCATCCAGCGCGCCTTCTGCGCCGGCGACCCGTTGGCGCCGAGCGTCCGTAGCGCCCCCTGGCCGAGCGACAGCAGCATCTGGAACGACAGGCAGGCCCCGCTCAGCATTTCCGACACCGCCCCGGCGAGGACATGCGGCAGACCCTGGCCGCCCTCGGCCTCGGCCACCGCCAGCCCGGGCCAGCCGCCGTCGCGATAGAGGGCGTAGGCGGCGGCGAAGGCCGGCGGCAGCCGCACCCGTCCGTGCTCCAGCCGCGCCGGATGGGTGTCGCCGAGCGGATCGAGCGGGGCGACCACCCCATCGACCAGCCGCCCGGCCTGATCGAGCACCGTCCGGGCAAGGTCGTCGTCCCAGCCGGGCAGGCGATCCGCCCCGGCGGCGGCGCGCAGGGCGAACAGGATGTCGGCGACGGGCGAGCGATAATCGAGCATCGGGGCGCTCCTCCTTTCGGTGGTTGGCGATGGTCGCATCCACAACGAATGGCGTCAAGATTTTGATTACCCATCATAACCATTATGATAGCAACTATTTCATTGACCGAAAGGTTGCCGGTTGCGTAGCCTCGGCGACGGTTCCCCCGCGCAGGAGCATTCCGCGATGAGCAAGGACGGCGCCTTTCCCCGCGTCAGGATCCCCTACGGCACCTGGGGCAGCAGCTTTTTCCCGGCCTGGCAAAGCTCGCCGCTGGCCGAGGTCAATATCGGTCAGGCCGCCGGCGAGGCGATGGCGCTGATCCTGGGGCGGCGCCGGGTGCCGGCCCGGGCGCTGGACTATCTGGTGATCGGCTCGACCGTGCCGTGGCACTGGAAGTTCTGGACCGCGCCGCTGGTGTCGTCCTGCCTGGGCCACCGCCTGCCCGGCTGTCACGTCGAGCAGGCCTGCGCCACCGGGTTGCAGGCGATCGCGGTCGCGGCGCTCGAAGTCCAGGGCGGCGGCAACGACACGGTCGGGGTGCTGACCTTCGACCGCACCAGCGATTCCCCCGCCGGGGTCTTCCCCGAACGGCGCAGCCCCCAGCGCACCGCGGTGCTGTCCGACGTGTGGGACAATTTCGGCTTCGACCCGGCCACCGGCGGCTCGATGCTGGCGGCGGCGGGCAAGGCGGCGCGGCGGCACCGGCTCGACCGGCGCGAGATCGACGAGATCACCCTGTGCCGCTACCAGCAATATTT
>JBDLVO010000126.1:0-2778 GCA_039804805.1 Pseudomonadota bacterium | reverse complement strand
GAAATCCCGACCCGGCTGTTCGCCTTTTCCGACGACATGGACGGCCTGCGCAAGGTGCCCGACAACATCCCCAACCAGGAGATGGTGCGCCAGCATCTCGGCAAGCCGCTGACCAGCATTCCCGACCCGTTCGGCACCCATGAGAGCTTCGGCCACCACAACAACGCCCGGCTGCGCTCGTTCCTCGACGCCTTCGGCTTCGAATACGAGTTCCAGTCGGCCACCGACTGGTACAGGTCCGGCCGCTACGATCAGGCCCTGCTCGGGGTGCTGCGCCATTACGACGAAGTGATCAACGTCGTGCTGCCGACGCTGGGCGAGGAGCGCCGCGCCACCTATTCGCCGTTCCTGCCGGTCTGTCCCAAGACCGGGGTGGTGTTGCAGGTGCCGGTGGTCGAGACCCGCCCCGACGACGGCACCCTGATCTATCGCGACCCCGACGGCCAACTGATCGAGACCCCGGTCACCGGCGGCGCCTGCAAGCTGCAATGGAAGGCCGATTGGGGGATGCGCTGGGTCGCCCTCGGGGTCGATTACGAGATGAGCGGCAAGGACCTGATCCCCTCGGTCGAGTTGTCGAGCCGGATCGCCCGCATCCTCGGCGGCGGCGCGCCGCAGACCCTGACCTACGAGCTGTTCCTCGACGACAAGGGGCAGAAGATCTCCAAGTCGAAGGGCAACGGCCTCGCGGTCGAGGACTGGCTGAAATACGCCCCGCCGGAAAGCCTCGCCTTGTTCATGTATCAGAAGCCGAAGGCGGCCAAGCGGCTCTATTTCGACGTGATCCCGCGCGCGGTCGACGATTATCTGACCTTTCTCGGCAAGTTCGCCGCCGAGGCGCCGGAAAAGCGGCTGGAGAACCCGGTGTGGCACATCCATGGCGGCCAGCCGCCGGCCGAGGAAGCCCATCTGACCTTCGGCATCCTGCTCAACCTCGCCACGGTGTGCCATGCCGAGGATCCGGCGGTGCTGTGGGGCTTCATCCGCCGCTACGCCCCCGGCGCCGAGCCGGAAACAGCGCCGATCCTCAACGCCCTGGTCGATCACGCGATCGCCTATTACCGCGATTTCGTCAAGCCGACCCTGCGCTCCCGCCTCGCCACCCCGGACGAACGCGCGGCGTTCCTCGCCCTGCGCGACGGGCTGGCGGCGCTGCCGGCCGACAGTTCGGCCGAGGATCTCCAGGCCCTGGTCTACGAGATCGGCAAGCGGCCGTGCTTCCCGGAGTTGAAGGCATGGTTCAAGGCCTGCTACGAAGTATTGCTGGGCGCCGAGCAGGGACCGCGTCTCGGCAGCTTCATCCGGCTCTACGGCATCGCCGAAACCCTCGCCCTGCTCGACAAGGCAATCCAGGGCGAGGCGATCTGACACCGAAGCGGCCGCCGTCTCCGTATATAGGGTAGGCCATGGGCAAAGACGACGAGGCACAGAAACGGGCGGAACGGCTGAAGCGCGCGCGCGCGCTGGCCGCCCGCGGCGGCGCGTCCGGTCCGACCGGCCCGTCATCGGGGCCGGCGGTGCCCACCCCACCGGCTCCGCCCGCCCCGCCGGCGACGGTGCCCGCCCCGGCCGTGCCCGCCGCCCCGCCCAAGCCCGAACCCGGGGTGTGGGGCGACGCCCCGGCCCGGCCCGGCGCCAACGCCCTGGTCGAATCCGTCCAGGCCTCCTCCTCGCTGACCGCCGCCTCGGCCGACGCCACCCGCTCGCTGCGGGCCAGCCTGCTCGACATGATCACCGGGCTGCTCAAGCCGCGTTCGACCCCGTCCTTGCCGGTGCCGGTGGTGCTGCCCCCGCCCGAGCCGCCACTGCTGACCATCCTGCTCGCCGCGCTCGACGGCGACAGCGACGGCACCGCCGCCACCCAATTGTTCCAGGCCCTGACCGCCCGGCCCCAGTTCAAGGTCAAGCCGCTGGCCCGGCTGTTCCAGTTGCCGGGCTTCGACGACCCGACCGTGGTGACCACGGTGGCGATGAACACCCGCCACACCGTGATCGAGAGCGAGGGCGACCTGCTGCTGTGGGGCGAGATCACCCCCGACGGCTATGCCCTGCGCCTGACCACGCCGTCGGGCGAGGACGACCGTTTCGGCCCGCCGACCCGGATCGAGCTGCCGCGCGAATTCGACGACACCGCCGCCAATCTGCTGTTCGCCGCCCTGCTTGCCGCCGCCGAGCCGGGCGGGGATTCCCGCCGCGCCGCGCTGCGCCGGCTGCTGCTGCCGGCGGCCCAGGCGATCGAGCCGCTGGCCCAGCGCCCGCCGGTGGCGCTGACCATGCCGCAGCAGCGCTCGGTCCAGGTGATCTACGGCCATGTCGCCGCCACCCTGTCCACCCTGGTCGGGACGGAACAGGCGGGGCCGTGGGCCGACCGCGCCGTCACCGCCTACCGACAGGCGGCGCGCCGGCTGGGGCGGACCGATCCGGCCTGGGAGGCCGGATTGCTGCACCGCGCCGTCGCCGGGGTAATCGCCGCCAAGGCCGACCGCGCCAAGGATCCGGCCCCGTTGCTGGAGGAATCGATCACCGAATGGCGCGCCGCCGCCGAGGCGATTCCGCGCGCGATGATGCCGCAGGACTGGGCCTCGATTCAGACCCGGCTCGGCGCCGCCTTGTTCCGCCTCGACCTGATGACCGGGCGGATCGAGCTGCTGCGCGAGGCGTTGCAGACCCTGCAATCGACCTTGCAGGTCTACACCCGCGCCGAGACCCCCAACCGCTGGGCCGACGTGATGCACACCCTGGCCCAGGTGCTGGAGGTCTATGGCGACCAGTTGCGCA
>JBDLVO010000125.1:0-4180 GCA_039804805.1 Pseudomonadota bacterium | reverse complement strand
ACGGCACCCCGGCCTCGGCGGCATAGCCGATCGCCGCCGGCACGCCGGAATCCGGTACCGGCACCACCAGATCGGCCGCCACCGCGCTCTCGCGCGCCAGTTCGGCGCCGATCCGCTTGCGCACGCCGTAGACGCTGACCCCCTCGACCACCGAATCCGGCCGGGCGAAGTAGATGTACTCGAACACGCAGAACCGGCTGGCGGTCTTGGCGAACGGCTTGACCGAGCGCACCCCCTCGGCCGACAGGATGACGATCTCGCCCGGGTCGACGTCGCGGACGAACTCGGCGCCGACGATGTCGAGAGCGCAGGATTCCGACGCCAGCACCCAGCCCTTTTCCATCCGCCCCAGGCAGAGCGGGCGGATGCCGAGCGGGTCGCGCACCCCGATCACCGATTCCGGCGTCAACGCCACCAGCGAATAGGCGCCCTCGACCTGCCGCAGCGCGTCGATCAGCCGTTCCTCGACAGTGGAATAGAGGCTGATGGCGATCAGGTGGATGATCACCTCGGTGTCGGTGGTCGACTGGAACAGACAGCCGCGCCGGACCAGTTGACGGCGCAACGCCATCGCGTTGGTCAGGTTGCCGTTATGGCCGAGGGCGAGGCCGCCGAACTCCATTTCCGCGAATAGCGGCTGGACGTTGCGCAGCAGGGTCTCGCCGGTGGTCGAATAGCGGACATGGCCGACGGCGCTGGTGCCCTTCAGCTTGCGGATCACCGCCTCGTTGCCGAAATTGTCCTCGACATGGCCGAGGCCGCGATGGTGATGGAACTGGCGGCCGTCATAGGTCACCAGCCCGGCCGCCTCCTGGCCGCGATGCTGGAGCGCATGCAGGCCGAGCGCGGTGTGGGCGGCAGCCTCGGGATGGCCGAAAATGCCGAACACCCCGCATTCCTCGTGCAGGTGGTCGTCGTCATAAGGGTGGGTGGTCAGCATCGGGGGGCTTCCTACTGATTGCCGCGGATCAGCCGTTCCATCTGGGACCGGCTTTCGTTGTCATAGGCCGGCGCCGGCTTGGCGGCGACGGGAGCGGAAGCGCCGCCGGGCACCGCCGCCGGCTGGGCCGCCGCCGGCGCCGCCGGCTGCGGGGCGACGAATTTCTGGAAGGTCTGCTCGGCCTCGATCGCCTGCCGCGCCTCGGCCGACACGGCGCGGGTCTGCGCCTCGGCCTGACCGAACCCGGCCGGGGCCAGCGATTTCAGCAGCGCGCCGCCGCGCTCCAGCCACGGGCGGGTGCGGGCCTGGGCCAGCCACGAGGGATAATGCTCGGGCAGGTCGAACAGCCAGGCCAGCGACAGGAAGGCCAGCGACAGCAGCACCGCGCCGCGCACCAGCCCGAACAGGAAGCCGAGCGAGGAATCGACGCTGTTCATCGCGCTGCGCCGCACCCGGTCCGACACCTGCTTGGTCAGCAGCGACAGCACCAGCAGGGTGGCGAGGAACAGCAGCGCCCCGGCGGCGACGTCGGCCGCCCAGGGGACGCCGATCCAGCCGCGAAAGGCCGGTTGCAGCGCCGGAAAGCCGTACAGCGTGGCGAATACCGCGCCGACCCACGAGGTGATCGACAGCACCTCCTGAACGAATCCGCGCAGGAAGGCGAACCCGGCCGAGCCGAGCAGCACCACGATCACGACGATGTCGACCACGGTGACGTTGAGGTCATGCATTGCCCTGGTTCCCTTCCGTCGGAGGTCTCAGGGCGGGGGGAACAGCCCCAGCACGTCCTGAAGATGGCCGACGGCCCGAATCGCCAACGGGCCGGCCTCCCCGCCGCCCCGGCCCCGGCGCGGCCGCGACGGCACCAGCGCCTGGGCGAAGCCCAGTTTGGCGGCTTCCTTGAGGCGGGTGTCGGCCTGGGCCACCGCCCGGATCTCGCCCGACAGCCCGACCTCGCCGAACACCACCATGTCGGCCGGCACCGGCTGCGCCGAGGCCGACGACACCAGCGCCGCCGCCACCGCCAGATCGGCTGCCGGTTCGGTGATGCGAAGCCCGCCGGCGACGTTCAAATAAACGTCATTCCCCGACAAAGCAAGCCCGCAACGGGCGTCGAGCACCGCCAGCACCATCGCCAGCCGGCCGGTATCCCAGCCGACCACCGCCCGGCGCGGCGAGGACAGCGCGCTGGGGGCGACCAGTGCCTGAATCTCGACCAGCATCGGCCGGCTGCCTTCGACTCCGGCATAGACGCAGGCCCCGGCGACATTGCCCCGCCGCTCGGCCAGGAACAGCGCCGACGGGTTGGGCACCTCGGCCAGCCCGCGCTCGGTCATCTCGAACACCCCGATCTCGTCGGTGGCGCCGAACCGGTTCTTGGTCGCGCGCAGGATGCGGAACTGGTGGCCGCGATCGCCCTCGAAATAGAGCACGGTATCGACCATGTGCTCCAGCACCCGTGGCCCGGCCAGCGCCCCTTCCTTGGTGACATGGCCGACCAGGAACAACACGAAGCCGCGCCGCTTGGCCAGCCGGATCAGCTCGGCCGAGGTGGCGCGCACCTGACTGACGGTGCCGGGCGCCGCCTCGATGGCGTCGGAATAAAGCGTCTGGATCGAATCGATCACCACCACCGCCGGAGCGTCGGGGGCGTCGAGGGTGGCGACGATGTCGCGCAGGCTGGTGGCGGCGGCCAGCGCCACCCCGGCCTTGGCGTGGCCGAGGCGATGGGCCCGCATCCGCACCTGATCGACCGCCTCCTCTCCCGATATATAGGCAACCCGGGCGCCGGCGGACAGGGCGGCGCTGGCCTGAAGCAGCAGAGTCGATTTGCCGATGCCGGGATCGCCGCCGACCAGCAGCACCGAGCCGGGCACCAGCCCGCCGCCGCACACCCGGTCCAGCTCGCCGATCCCGGTCACCAGCCGGGGCTGCGGCGCGGCATGGCCCTCGAGCGCGACGAACTCGATCCGCCGCCCTTTGGACCCGGACAGGCCCTTCGGCACCTCCTCGCGCGCCGCTTCCTCGACGATCGAGTTCCAGGCGCCGCAGGCCTCGCATTTGCCGGCCCAGCGCGTCGTCACCGCGCCGCATTGCTGGCAGACGAAACGAGGGGAGGATTTGGCCAAGGGTCACGACTCCTTTTCGCGGGCTCGGTCCGGTCCGCCGCCGGCCGGGGCGCTTCCCGCTCGCCTCGGGTGGAGCCGGGCGGTACCGTATCGTCGGCCCTGGCCGCCGCCAAGGGCAAAACGGAGGGGGAGTTTCCGGGGATGCTGGAACGTCTGTTCGCGCTGCGCGCCCGCGGCAGTTCGGTGGGGACCGAGCTGCTGGCCGGGCTGACCACCTTTCTCACCATGGCCTACATCATCATCGTCAATCCGGCGATCCTGGCCGAGGCCGGGCTGCCGCACGGGGCGGCGTTCGTCGCCACCTGTCTTGCCGCCGCGCTGGGCAGCCTGCTGATGGGGCTGATCGCCAATTATCCGATCGCCCTGGCCCCCGGCATGGGGCTCAACGCCTATTTCACCTATACCGTGGTGCTGGGCCAGGGCCATGCCTGGCCGGTCGCGCTGGGGGCGGTGTTCCTGTCCGGCGTCCTGTTCCTGATCCTGGTGGCGACCCCGGCGCGCGAGGCGATCATCAAAGCGATCCCGCGCGGGCTGAAGCTGGCGATCTCGGCCGGGATCGGCCTGTTCCTCGGCCTGATCGCCCTCAAGAACGCCGGCATCGTCGTCGCCGACCCGGCCACCCTGGTGACGCTCGGCCCGCTGCACCGGCCCGAGCCGCTGCTGGCGGTGGCCGGGCTGCTGGTGATGGCCGGGCTGGAGGCCCGCCGGGTGCCGGGGGCGATCCTGATCGGCATCCTCGCCACCGCCGCCGCCGGGATGGCGCTCGGGGTGTCGCCGTTCGACGGGCTGGTCGCCGCGCCGCCCTCGCTCGCCCCCACCTGGCTGGCGATGGATGTCGGCGGCGCGTTCGACCTCGGCCTCGCCACCATCGTCTTCGCCTTCCTGTTCGTGGTGCTGTTCGACAATGTCGGCACCCTGGTCGGCGTCACCCACCGCTCCGGCCTGGCCGATGCCGACGGGCGGGTGCCCGGAATCGGCCGGGTGCTGGTCGCCGACGCGCTGGCCGCCACCGGGGGAGCGATGCTCGGCACCTCGCCTACCACCTCCTACATCGAAAGCGCGGCCGGGATCCGCGCCGGCGGGCGCACCGGGCTGACCGCGCTCACCGTCG
>JBDLVO010000124.1:0-3584 GCA_039804805.1 Pseudomonadota bacterium | reverse complement strand
CCGCCCCGCTGCCGTCGAAACAGGACGTGCTTGACTTCATCCGCGCCCAGCCCGGCCGGGTCGGCAAGCGCGAGTTGGCCCGCGCCTTCAAGCTGCGCGGCGGCGGCGAACGGGTCGATCTCAAGACCATCCTGCGCGAACTCGAAAAGGAAGGCGCGGTCGATCGCGGCCGCCGCCGCTTCGCCCCGCCCGGGGCGCTGCCCGACACGGCGCTGGTCGAGGTCACCGGCACCGATGCCGAGGGCGAATTGCTGGCCCGGCCGGTCAGTTGGGAGGGTGAGGGGCGGCCGCCCCGGATCTATCTTGCCCCGTTCCGGCCCGGCGCCGGGCCGGCGGTGGGGGTCGGCGACCGGGTGCTGTGCAAGCTGCGCCGGCTGCGCGAAGGCGATTACGAGGCCCGCCCGATCAAGGTGGTGGGCGAGCCGCGCGCCCGGGTGCTCGGGGTCTATCACGCTTTGCCCGACGGCAGCGGCCGCATCCAGCCGGCCAGCCGGCGCGAGAAGGCCGACTATCTGGTGCCGCGCGGCGAGGGCGGCGGCGCCGACGAGGGCGAACTGGTGCTGGCCGACATCCTGCCCGACCGTCTCTACGGCCTGCGTCAGGCGGCGGTGAAGGAACGGCTGGGGCCGCTCAACGCCCCGCGCTCGATCAGTCTGGTGGCGATCCACGCCAACGACATCCCCTGCGACTTCCCGGCCGAGACCCTGGCCCAGGCCGCCGCCTGCGGGCCGGCGCCGCTGCTCGGCCGCGACGATCTGCGCAATGTGCCGCTGGTGACGATCGACGGCGAGGACGCGCGGGATTTCGACGACGCGGTGTGGGCCGAGCCCGATCCCGATCCGGCCAATCCCGGCGGCTGGCATTGTCTGGTGGCGATCGCCGATGTCTCCTGGTACGTCCGCCCCGGCGACGCCCTCGACCGCGAGGCGTTCAAGCGCGGCAATTCGGTCTATTTCCCCGACCGGGTGGTGCCGATGCTGCCCGAGGCGCTGTCGAACGGCTGGTGCTCGCTGGTGCCCGAGCAGGACCGCCCCTGCCTCGCGGTCGAGATGTGGTTCGATCGCGACGGGCACAAGCGCCGCCACCGCTTCCGGCGCGGCCTGATGCGCTCGGCGGCGCGGCTGACCTACACCGAGGTCCAGGCCGCCCGCGACGGCCAGCCCGGGGACAAGGCGGCGCCGCTGCTCGAAACCGTGATCGCCCCGCTTTACGGCGCCTGGGCGGCGCTGGCGCGGGCGCGGACGGCGCGCGGCGTGCTCGACCTCGATCTGCCCGAGCGCAAGGTGGTGATCGGCGAGGACGGCACCGTTACCGGGGTGGTGGCGCGCGAGCGTTTCGACAGCCACCGCCTGATCGAGGACCTGATGATCGCCGCCAACGTCTGCGCCGCCGAGACGCTGGAAAAGGCCGGCAGCCCCTGCATGTACCGGGTCCACGATCTGCCCTCGGTCGAGAAGCTGGAAGGACTGCGCGAGGTGCTGCGCGGGCTCGATCTGGCGCTGGCCAAGGGGCAGCGGCCGACCCCCGGCCAGTTCAACCGCATCCTGGCGGCGGTGGCCGGCACCCCCAACGCCCCGCTGGTCAACGAGGTGATCCTGCGCGCCCAGGCCCAGGCCGCCTATTCGCCCGAGAATATCGGCCATTTCGGGCTGGCGCTGGCCCGCTACGCCCATTTCACCTCGCCGATCCGCCGCTATGCCGACCTGCTGGTCCATCGCGGGCTGGTCGCGGCGCTGGGCCTGGGCGAGGGCGGGCTGCCGGCCGATTCCGCCGCCCGCTATCCCGACTGGGGCGAGCACATCTCGGCCACCGAGCGCCGCGCCGCCACCGCCGAGCGCGAGGCGGTCGATCGCGCCGTCACCCTGTTCCTGGCCGACCGGGTCGGGGCCGAGTTCCCCGCCCGCATCTCCGGCGTCACCCGCTTCGGCCTGTTCGTCACCCTCGACGACAGCGGCGCCGACGGGCTGGTGCCGATCGGCAGCCTGCCCGACGATTATTATCTCCATGACGAGGCCCATCACTGCCTGATCGGACGCCACAGCCGGGCCTCCTACCAGCTCGGCCAGACGGTGCAGGTCACCCTGCGCCAGGCCGACATCGTCACCGGCTCGATGGTGTTCTCGCTCGGCGACGACCGGCGCCGCCCCGCCCGCCGGCCGCCGCCCCGCCGCGGACGCTAGGCGCCGTGGCGGAGGCGCTTCCGTCCCGCCCCCGCCACCCCCCCGGCCGCCGGCCGGGCGGGACGGCGCTGCTGGCCGCGCTGCTGGCGGCGGCGGCCCCGGGTCCGGCCTGGGCCGAATGGAGCGCGATCGAGGCCCAGCGCACCCTGTCTTTCGGCCTCGCCGCGATCGTCGAACGCCATCTCCAGCCGCAATCGGCGGCGGCGGTCGGGCTCGACGCGATGCGCGGGCTGGCCGAACTCGATCCGCAATTCGCGGTGGCGGCGCAGGGTGGCCGGGTGCGGCTGACCGACGCCGATCGGGTGGTGGCCGATTATCCCGCCCCGCCGGCCGAGGACGTCGAATCCTGGGGCCGGCTGGTGATCAGCGCCGCCCTCGACGC
Source organism: Pseudomonadota bacterium (assembly GCA_039804805.1). GTDB lineage: Bacteria > Pseudomonadota > Alphaproteobacteria > Rhodospirillales > Magnetospirillaceae > Phaeospirillum. The sequence continues at coordinate 1,022 of JBDLVO010000124.1, read as the reverse complement.
CGCCGAGGTGTCGGCCCCGGTGCGCGACGCCACGCCGGAACAGCTCTATCAGGCGCTGTTCGAGGGGGCGCTGGGGCGGGCCGACCTTTATTCCCGCTATGCCGGCGCCGCCGAGGCGCGCGACAACCGGGCCAGCCGCAACGGCTTCGGCGGCATCGGCATCCGTTTCGAAATCCTCGACGGCGAGCCGCGCCTGATCGACGTGATCGAGGACACCCCGGCGGCGCGGGCCGGGCTCAAGCCCGACGACGTGATCCTGCTGATCGACGGTAAGCCGGTGCGCGGCCTGTCGCGCGGCGAGGTGTCGGGCCGGCTGCGCGGCGCGGTGGCCAGCGCGCTGGCGGTGACGCTGCGGCGCGGCGACCAGACGGTGGTGGCGACGCTGCGCCGCTCGCTGATCGTGCCGCGCACCGTGACCGAGACCCTCGACGGCGCGATCGCCACCTACCGCATCACCAGCTTCAACCAGCGCACCGCCACCAGTCTCGAATCCTTGTTGCGCGCCACCCGCGCCCGCCTCGGCCCGGCGCTGGGCGGGGTGGTGCTCGACCTGCGCGGCAATCCGGGCGGATTGCTCGATCAGGCGGTGGCGGTGGCCGACCTGTTCATCGCCGACGGCCCGATCGTCTCGACCCGGGGCCGCCATCCCGAATCCGTCGCCACCCTGACCGCCCGCCCCGGCGACCTCGCCGAGGATCTGCCGGTGGCGGTGCTGATCGACGGCCGCTCCGCCTCGGCCGCCGAGATCCTCGCCTCGGCCTTGCAGGATGCCGGGCGGGCGGTGGTGATCGGCAGCAATTCCTACGGCAAGGGCACGGTGCAGACGGTGATCCGCCTGCCCAACGACGGCGAGTTGACCCTGACCTGGTCGCGTTTCCATGCCCCGAGCGGCTATGCCCTCGACGGGCTCGGGGTGTTTCCGGCCCGCTGCACCGTCGCCGCCGCCCCGGCCGGGGCCTGGCCCGACGACCCCGCCCGCCTCGCCCGCGCTCTGGCGCTGTGGCGTCAGGCCGGGCTCGACG
>JBDLVO010000123.1:0-5452 GCA_039804805.1 Pseudomonadota bacterium | reverse complement strand
TCGATCGAGAAACCGCGGAAGTCCTCGGGGCCGGCGATGCGGTCGAGCAGCGGCGTTTTCGGGAGACGGGGAGGGGTCGAAGTCATGATCGGAACGGCCTCAGGAACGGCGCTGGACGACGAAGCGGGCGACATCCCGCATCAGGTCGGCGGCTTCGCCGAAGGGATCGAGATGGCGGCAGGCCTGTTCGGCCAGCGCCTCGGCCTGCGCCTTGGCGCGGTCGAGGCCGAGCAGGGAAACGAAGGTGGCCTTGCCGGCCTCGGCGTCCTTCTGCACCTGCTTGCCGACCAGGGCGGCGTCACCCTCGACGTCGAGGATGTCGTCGGCGATCTGGAAGGCGAGGCCGAGATCGTGCGAATAGTTGCGCAGCGCGAGGCGCAGTTCGCCATGGGCCTTGCCCAGCACCGCGCCGGCCTCGCACGAGAACGAGAACAGCCGGCCGGTCTTCATCTGCTGGAGCCGGGTGATGCCGGCGACGTCGAGGTCGAGGTCGTGGGCCTGGAGGTCGATCGACTGGCCGCCGACCATCCCGAGCGCGCCCGAGGCGTGGGCCAGTTCGGCGACCAGATCGCAGCGGACCTGCGGATCGGGATGGGTGGCCGGGGCGGCCAGCACCTCGAAGGCGCGGGTCAGCAGGGCGTCGCCGGCCAGCAGCGCGGTCTGCTCGTCGAACTGGCGATGACAGGTCGGGCGGCCGCGGCGCAGGTCGTCATTGTCCATGCAGGGCAGATCGTCGTGGATCAGCGAGTAGCAATGGATCATCTCGATCGCGCCGGCGACCCGGATCGCCGCGCTCTCGGCGACGCGGAACAGGGAGGCCGACTGCATCACCAGGAACGGGCGCAGCCGCTTGCCGCCATCGAGGGTCGAGTAGCGCATGGCCTCGATCACCCGGTTTTCCGGGCCGTCGCACGGCGCGAGCAGGCGGTCCAGCTCGGCGTTGACGGCCTGGCTGGTGACCGTGAGAGCCTCGGAGAGGCGGGAAGAAATCGATGACTGGCTCAAGGGATCACCCGATTGTGAATCACGCTAGGTCGGCGGGCTCGGCGGCGACGCTGCCGTCCGGCCCCGAAACGATGCGGTCGACCTTGGCCCGCGCCTCCTCCAGCCGCGCTTCGCAGAGGGTCTTCAGCGCGACCCCCCGGGCGTAGGCGGCGATCGAGTCGTCGAGACGCCCGCGTCCCTCCTCCAACTGGCGCACGATGCGCTCCAGCTCGGCCAGGGCGTCTTCGAAACTGAGGGCGGCGATATCCGGCGGCAGGTCGGCCATGGCTCCATGCGATCGACTGGCCCCGGGCGAAGACCCGGGTTGTTCGAGAAAGCGCGGAAGTTTACGGGGGCTTAACGCCGAAGGCAAGCGCGGGCTGCCGCCCGCGCGCTCCGGGCGCGCATGGCGGCGTCGCGCCGCGCGACGGGGGCGGGCGCGGGTCAGTAGCCCATCAAGGCGCGGACATGGGCGCGCGCGCTGTCGGCCAGCGCGCGCAGGTCGTAGCCGCCCTCCAGCAGCGAGACGACGCGGCGGCCGGCGAACTGCTCGGCCACCTGGAGCAGCTCGGTGGTGGCCCAGGCGAAGTCGCCGGTGGTCAGGCGCAGGTGGGCCAGCGGGTCGGCGGCGTGGGCGTCGAACCCGGCCGAGATGATCAGGAAATCGGGGGCGAATTTGCGCAGGCGCGGGATCAGGATGTCGCCGAACGCCATCCGGAAATCGGCCGAGCCGGTGCCGGGCGGCAGCGGGATGTTGAGCACCTGGCCCAGCCCGCCGGTCTCGTCGGCGCGGCCGGTGTCGGGATAGGAATGCTCCTGATGGGTCGAGGCGTAGAAGGTGCCGGGCTGGTCCCACAGGATCTGCTGGGTGCCGTTGCCGTGATGGACGTCGAAATCGACCACCGCCACCCGCTTGAAGCCATGGGCGACCCGGGCGTGCAGGGCGGCGATCGCGGCGTTGTTGAACAGACAGAAGCCCATCGCGGTGGCGATCTCGGCATGATGGCCGGGCGGCCGTACCGCGCAGAAGCAATTGTGGACCTGACCCTGGGCCACCGCGTCGACCGCGGCGATGCCGGCCCCGGCGGCACGCAGCGCGGCCTCGCCCGAGGCGGCGGAGAGGAAGGTATCGTTGTCGAGCGGCACCAGACCGGGGCCGTCGGGAACGGATTCCAGCACCAGATCGATGTAGTCGAGCGGGTGGGCGCGCATCACCTGCTCCATCGTCGCGCGCGGCGCCTCGTCGCGCAGCAGCAGCGAGAATTCCTCGCTCTCCAGCGCGGCGAGCACCGCCTTGACCCGGTCGGAACATTCCGGATGGTAATCCCCGGTATCATGTTCGAGGCACAGCGGATGAGTAAAGAGCAGCGTGGTCATGCCCGCCGGCCCCCTGGCGCAAGAAGAGCGATGGAGGAGTCATTCTCCGGGATGGGGCGGGCAATTTCCATCCCTGATTTCATCCTCCCGGCCAGGGAAAAGCGCAGGCGGTGTCGCGCGGGGCTTGCCTTGGCCGCGCCGGGTGCTGTTTTGATGCGCGCCGACACGAACGGTCGGACGGCGATGGAGGACGGGAAATGACGGAACGGCGGCGGGTGGACCAGTTGCTGGTCGAATGCGGGCTGGTCGAAAGCCGGGCGCGGGCCCAGGCGCTGGTGCTGGCCGGGCTGGTCTACAGCGGCGACCGGCGGGTCGACAAGCCGGGCACCGCGCTCGCGGTCGGCACCCCGCTGCGGCTGAAGGGCCAGGACCATCCCTGGGTGTCGCGCGGCGGGCTGAAGCTGGCCCATGCCCTGGCCAGCTTTCCGCTCGATCCGGCCGGGCGGGTGGCGATCGACGTCGGCGCCTCGACCGGCGGCTTCACCGACGTGCTGCTGACCCATGGCGCGGCGCGGGTCTATGCCGTCGATGTCGGCCACGGCCAGCTCGCCTGGAAGCTGCGCACCGACCCCCGGGTGACGGTGCTGGAGCGCACCAACGCCCGCGCCCTCACCGCGACCGAGATCCCCGAGCCGGCCGATTGGGTGGTGTGCGACGCCAGCTTCATCGGGCTGGAAACCGTGCTGCCGGCGGCGCTGGCGCTGACCCGGCCCGGCGCGGTGCTGGTCGCGCTGATCAAGCCCCAGTTCGAGGTCGGCAAGGGCCGGGTCGGCAAGGGCGGCGTGGTGCGCGAGCCGGAACTGCACCAGGAGGTGTGCGAGCGCATCCGCGCCTGGCTGTCCGGTCTGCCCGGCTGGCGGGTCGAGGGGCTGGTCGAAAGCCCGATTCTCGGCCCCGAGGGCAACCGCGAATTCCTGATCGTCGGCCGCCGCGACGCCGCCGGCGCCGCCCCGGCGGCCGGGTCCCAACCGGACGGGTTGGCGGCGGGTGGGGCGCCGTCGGGTAGGGAGGGGGAGCAAAGTCCGATCATTACGGAAGGTTAATCGGCCCGAAAGGGCGCTGTAACTCTTTCTCGGGCATTGTCAATGACATCAAGTGACGGCCACGGAAAATTTGTCTCCAAAACCCCTCGCTTTGTTGACCTTTTTGCTTGAGTAGCCTGAGGTCCTCCGTCCCGGCGCGCCAGTCCCCCCCTGTTCCCCCAGGTCGGCGCGCCCTCGTGAAGCCCGGAACCGTGTCCCCCCACCTCCGGGCAGAGCGCCAAGGCCCCCGCGTCCACTCCCTCCCCCCCCCTAGGACGCGGGGGCTCGGCGCTCCTCTCCGCCCCAACATTAAGAAATCGTAATCTTCTCGACACCGCGTGGTAACCCGACGCGGTGTATGGTCTTTCCTACAAGCTTCGAACTTCAGACTGCTCAAACCGACCTGACGGTTTTCTTTTTCAGCCTGTGTTTCGCTGGCGGTTCAACCCCTCCGCCAGTCGCGCCTCCCCCGGGGGGCGCAATGTTGGAAGTCCGGCACCGCCCGCCAGACGGTGCCTTTACCCCAAGATCCCCCCGCGTCCGATCCCCCTGGACGCGGGGGTTTCGTTTGTGGCGTCTCCGCGGCCGGGGGCGGGTCCCGCATCATAAGGCGAACTTAACAAAGGTTCATCGCCCGGAAAGCGGGTGGTAAGCCGGTGCGGGCGAGACTTCGGGCTGGAACGGCCGCTCCGGCGGGGGCTTTCCCCCCGGCGGGGAAGGCGCTAAGGTCGGCTTCCCACCTGCGAACGAAAGGGCGCCATGCGCATTCTGGTGATCGAGGATGATACCGAGGCGGCGGCCTACATGGCCAAGGGCCTGCGCGAGGCCGGCCATGTGGTCGATCTGGCCGCCACCGGTACCGACGGGCTGTTCCTGGCGACCAGCGAGCGCTGGGACGCGATGATCGTCGATCGGATGCTGCCGGGGCTCGACGGGCTGGCGATCATCCAGGCGATCCGCGCCTCGGGCAACACCACCCCGGTGCTGGTGCTGTCGGCGCTCGGCAAGGTCGATGACCGGGTCAAGGGCCTCAAGGCCGGCGGCGACGATTATCTGGTCAAGCCCTATGCCTTCGCCGAATTGCTGGCGCGGATCGAGGCGCTGTCGCGGCGGGTATCGGCGGCCCAGCCCGAGACCCGGCTCAAGGTCGAGGACCTGGAGATGGACCTGCTCGGCCGCAGCGTCACCCGGGGCGGCCAGCCGATCGAACTCCAGCCGCGCGAGTTCCGCCTGCTGGAATATCTGATGCGTCATGCCGGCCAGGTGGTGACCCGCACCATGCTGCTGGAAAACGTCTGGGAATATCATTTCGATCCGCAGACCAACCTGATCGACGTCCATATCAGCCGGCTGCGGCAGAAGGTGGACAAGGATTTCGAGCTGCCGCTGATCCATACCGTCCGTGGCGCGGGGTATTCGCTTCGTGCGGCCCGCTAGTCTTCTTCGCACCACCACTTTCCGGCTGGCCCTGTCCTATCTCGGCATCTTCACCGTCTCGGCGGTGGCGCTGCTGGCGCTCGTCTCGTGGAGCACCACGATGTTCATCGAGTGGCAGGTGCAGGAGACGGTCGAGGCCGAGGCCACCGGCCTCTACGAGGTCTATCGCGATCGCGGGCTGACCGGGCTGGCCGACATCATCGCCCAGCGCACCCGCCAGGACATCGACGGCCGCGCCACCTATGCCCTGCGCGCCGGCGACGGCCACGTCGTGGTCGGCAATCTGCGCGCCTGGCCGGGCGAGGTCGGCTCGCTGCTCGGCTGGGTGCGGTTCAACCTCCAGCCGGCGGTCGAGGGCGGCGCCTCGGTCGAGGTGATGGCCCATGCCTACGAACTGGCCGACGGTCACCGTCTGCTGGTCGGGCGCTCGCTGGCCGACGCCAACCGGGTCAAATCGGCGATCAACCGCGCGCTCGGCTGGGGCCTCGCCTTGACCATCCAGCTCGGCGTGGTCGGCGGTTATTTCACCAGCCGCCACCTGTTGCAGCGGGTCGAGGAGATGAGCCGGATCGCCCGCCAGATCTTCGGCGGCGACACCAGCCAGCGGATGACCCTGTCCGGTTCGGACGACG
>JBDLVO010000122.1:0-4248 GCA_039804805.1 Pseudomonadota bacterium | reverse complement strand
GGTCTCGGACAAGGCCATCATCGCCTCCTCTTCCGCGCAGGGTCGATGAACTCTACCTCCCGTCCCAGGGCGGCGCCAACAAAAACCACCACCGCCTTCCTGTAAACGCATTGTGAACAGTATGTAAAAATACGGCCACGGCCCGAGCGTTAACTTGCAAGCGGTGTCATTATTATTGTCATGGGACTCGGATGGGCGGCGACGAATCGGGCGGGATGCCGCCCACCGGCCTGCTCGGGGAGCGAAGCTCCTCCTTTATGAATCAAAAGGGGGACCGGGGCATCGCCCCGGGCGGGGGTGGGCGGCAGCCCACCAGGGGCCGCGGTCAGTCGAGGCGGCCGAGGGCGCGGGCCAGCACCAGATAGACCCGGCCGACCTCGGACGAATGGAAGGTGGCGACCAGCACGTCGCGATGGTCGCAGTCGCGGGCCTGGGCGAGCAGGGCGTCGAACTCGGTCAGGTAGCGATCGACATATTCGCGGAACTCGCTGTCGTCCTGATAGCGGGCGCGCACGGCGGCGATCTGGTGGCGGTCGAGGTTGCGCGGCAGCTTGCGCAGGAACAGGGTGTGGTCGCCGGCGTGGAATTCCTTCCACATCTTCTCGTCGATGGCGACGTTGAACACCCGGGCGAGGTCGATCGACAGCGATTGCAGCCGCTCAAGCAGGATCCCGGCGCGGTCGAGCACCGATTCGAGCGCGATCGCGGCGCATTTGGCCTCAAGGTCACGGGCGCGGGTCTCGGCCAGGGTCGAGGCCTCGACGATCGCCGCCACCTGACGGGAGAAGGTCGCCGTCACCGCGCCGGCCCGTTCGGCGAGGCGGTCGCCTTCGCCGGCGATCTCGGCGGCGCGGCCGCGCGCGGACTCGAAGGCGGTGGCGACGGCGCCGGCGGCGCGGGCGGCGTCGGCCTCGGCCTCGGCGGCGGCGTGGCGCAGCCCGTCACCGCTGCCGCGCAGCATCTCGTCGATCCGGGTCGCGGTGGCCGACAGCGCCCGCAGCCCGGCGTCGAGGATTTCCCCGGCGGCGGTGACCTGGCCGGCGGCCTGGGCGATGCCGGCGTCGAAGCCGGCGCCGATTCCGTCGAGCGCCGCCGTCGCCGCCTGGGCCTGGGTCTGCACCTGGCGCGCCGCCTCGGTCAGATCGAGCGCGCTGCGCTGGATGGTCTGGCCGAAGCCGCGCAGCAGGTCGGTGGCGTCATCGGCGCCGCGCGCCAGCGCCTGGGTCTGGCCCCGCACCGTCTCGGCGACGCCGGCCACCGCGGTTTCGGCCTGTCCGGCCGCCGCCGCCATCCGTTCCGCCTGCTGGCGCAGCCCTTCGCCCGCCTCGCGCAGTTTCTGGTGCAGGGTGGCGCCGACCAGCCCGAGCTGTTCCGCCCGCGCCTCCAGCGTCTCGGCCACCTCCAGCGTCTCGGCATTGGCCCGGCTGGCGGCGTGGCCGACCTCGTCGCCGCGCTGGCGCAGCGCCTCGCCCACCGTGTCGAGATCGATCGCGGCGCGGCCGAGGATCCCCTCCAGCTCGTTGCCGCCCTGGCGCAGCGCCTCGACCGTGGCCTTGACCTTGCCCATCACCTGATCGGCGGTCGCCACCAGGGCACGGGATTGCTGGCCCAGCGCCTCGCCCGACAACCGGGCCTGTCCCGCCACCACCCGCGCCGCCTCGGTCAGGTCGGCGGTCTGCTGGCTCAGGCTCTGGCGTACCGATTCGGCCTGGATCGCCGCCCGTTCCGCGCTCTGGCCGAGCGATTCGACCGGCAGGCGCAGCGCCTCGGCCGCCGCCTGCCCCTGGCCCGCCGCGTGTTCCAGCGCGGTGCCGAGCTGGGCCAGATCGGCCCCGCCGCGCTCGATCAGGGTGGCGACCTTGTCCTCGATGCGGGCGATCGCGGCGACGATCACGCCAATGCGGGCCGCCGCCGCCTCGATGATCGCGGCGGTGCTCTCCGCCCGCGCCGCCAGCGCCGCCTCGGCCTCGCCGGCCCGTTCCGCCGCCCGCGCTCCGGCCTGATCCAGTCCGGCCGCCCGCGCCGTCAGCGCCGCCGCCAGCCGCGCCGCCTGTTCATCCAGTCGCTTGGCCGCCTGATCCAGTTCGGTGCCCTGGCTCACCACCGCCTCGACCCGGTCGGCCGCGTCGGCGGCGGTCTGGCTCAGCCGTTCCGCCTGCAATCCGGCCTGTTCGCCCAGCGCCCCCAGCCGGTCCACCGCGCGGTCGAGCCCGGCGCCGAAGCCGGCGAGGCTGCCTTCCAGCCGCTCCGCCTCGCCCCGCACCGCGCCTTCCGCGCCGCGCGCGGCCGTGCTTGCCGCGTTCGCCGCGGCGTCGAGCCGCTCCGCCGCCTGGGCCGCGTCGCGGCACAATCCCTCCAGCCGGCCGATCTGTCCGGCCAGCCCGTCGCGGACCTCAGCCGCCGCCGTCACCGCCTCGGCCAGGGTGCGGGCCTGATCGCGCAACACCGCCGCCGCCGTTTCGCCCTGGCGGCCGACCGCCTCGTCCGGCAGGGTCAGCCCGGCCAGTTCGGCCCGCAACCCGCGCTCCAGCGCCCTGAGCGCGCGGACGCGGGCGATCTGGCCCAGCACCGTCCACAGCACCACCAGCGGCAGGCACAGGCCGCCGACCAGACCGGCCCAGGCCGCCGGGGCCGGCAGCGCCGCCAATCCGGCCCAGCTGGGCTCGCGCGCCAGCAGGACGGCACACAGGCCGAACCAGCCCAGGGACAGCAGCGCGCCGAACGCTCCGAGCGGCGCCGTTCGCCCGTTCCCCTCTCCGCCGTCCATCTTGCTGTTTTACCTCGCTTCACCTGCCGCCGCCCGCTACCGGGCCTTGTGGCGAGGATGCCCGCTTCGTCGGCGAAAAGCAAATTCACCCGCCCCTCGGGCCGGCGCCCCACCTCCCCGGGCGGGAACGATCTGCGCTGGAATTCCACTCCTGGTTTTAGGGGCGCCGGGGGCGGCGGCGGGCGGTGGCGGGGGGCGAAAAAACCGGGCGCGGCAGCCCGAAAAAGCCAACGCGGCGCTTGCGTTGGGGGGTGGGGGCCTGTATAAGAACGGCCTTCGGCTTCGGCCTTTTCCGTAAGAGCGGCGCCCTAAGGTGGGTGCGGCTGACTGCGGGAGGCTCTTTGAACTGAACCAGATTCACCGATCGGCGCCCCGATGGGGCGCCGATCCGATTTGACGGATGACTTGCATCATGGAAAGCCAAAACATCCGCATCCGCCTCAAGGCGTTCGACCATCGCGTTCTCGATCAGAGCACCCGCGAAATCGTCAATACCGCCAAGAGAACCGGAGCGCAGGTGCGCGGACCGATTCCGCTCCCCAGTCGGATCGAGAAGTTCACCGTCAACCGCAGCCCGCACATCGACAAGAAGTCGCGCGAACAGTTCGAAATTCGCACGCACAAGCGCCTGCTGGACATTGTCGATCCGACCCCGCAGACCGTGGACGCGCTGATGAAGCTCGACCTGGCCGCCGGTGTCGACGTCGAGATCAAGCTCTAAGGAACCAACAACGATGCGATCCGGTCTCATCGCCCAGAAGGTCGGCATGACGAGGATCTTCGCCGAGGACGGCACCCACGTGCCGGTCACCGTGCTGAAGGTTGACACCTGCCAGGTGGTCTCGACCCGCTCTGAGGAAACCGACGGCTACATTGCCGTTCAGCTTGGCGCCGGCCAGGCCAAGGTGAAGAACGTGAGCAAGCCCGCTCGCGCCAACTTCGCCAAGGCGAAGGTCGAGCCGAAGAAGAAGCTTGCCGAATTCCGCGTCACCGCCGACGCCGTCCTGCCGGTCGGCACCGAGCTGTCCGCCGAGCACTTCCTTGTCGGCCAGTACGTGGACGTCACCGGCACCACCATCGGCAAGGGCTTCGCCGGCGTCATGAAGCGCTGGAACTTCCGCGGTCTCGAAGCCACCCACGGCGTGTCGGTGTCGCACCGTTCGCACGGTTCGACCGGTCAGCGCCAGGACCCCGGCAAGGTGTTCAAGGGCAAGAAGATGGCCGGCCACATGGGCGACCGTCAGCGCACCCAGCAGAACCTCGAGATCGTTCGTACCGACGATGAGCGTGGCCTGATCTTCGTCAAGGGTTCTGTGCCCGGTTCGAAGAATGCCTGGCTGCTCGTGCGCGATGCGGTGAAGGTCTCGCGTCACAGCGAAGCGCCCTATCCCGCCGGCCTCAAGCAGGTCGCCAACAACAACGACGCGGCTCCGGCCGACACCCCGGCGGAAACCGTCGTGGCTGTCGAAGCCGTCGATGGT
>JBDLVO010000121.1:0-3396 GCA_039804805.1 Pseudomonadota bacterium | reverse complement strand
CCGGCGGCGGCGAGGAAATCCTGATGGGCGGCGACGATGTCGGCGGATTCCCAGAACCCGGTCGGATTCTCGCGCGGATCGGCCGGGATCAGGTTGTCGGGCACGGCCAGCCCGAGCAGATGCAGCGCCTGCGTCACCGCCGAGGTGCCGCTGCGATGCATGCCGAGAACCAGCACCGCCCGGCGCGGAGCGGGGGAAGACAGCGGGGACACGGAGGTCATGATCGGCGAGGCGGCCGCAGGCAACGCGGACAATTCCTGGGCTGGAGGATCGGAAGAAACGCTACCAATCGACCTTATCCCATCCGTCGCCTTCTCGGCAAACGGACTCGTCTCCGTCTCCTGGGTTGAAAAAAAGACGCGGGCTCTGCCCGCACCCGCCAAGGGCCGGGGGCCCTTGGATCCCCTCGATGGTCGGGCGCGCAGGACAACCAACGGGTTCCAAGGGCCCCCGGCCCTTGGCGGGCGTGGGCGGAGCCCCCATCACAGCAGGCCGGGCCGACCCTGGCGCCAGCGGGCGAATTCGGTGCGCAGCAGGGCGATGTGCTCCTGCTCCTCGGCGGCCAGTTCGCGATAGAGCTGGCGCTCGGCCGGATCGGCGCCGTCGCGCTCGGCGTTCTTGGCGAAGAAGGTGGCGGTGCGCTCCTCGAAGGCGATGGCGTGGCGGAACAAGGCGGCGGGATCCTCGGCCGAGATGTCGGGGGCGAGGCGCGGCGCGGTGCCGGCATCGAGATCGACCTCGACGTGATAGCGTCGGGTCAGCAGGGCGATGTGCTCGTTTTCCATCGCGGCGAGGCGGCCGAACAGCTCGGTCAGCACCGGGTCGTCGGCCAGGGCGCTGGCGCCGAGATAGAAGGCGTGGCCGCTCAGTTCGATCTCGAACGCGGTGCGGATCGCCTCGTGGGCGGCGTCGGGGGCGGCGGTCGAGTCGATCCGCTCGAGCGTGCCGCCGCATAGCGGGCAGGCGCCATGGGGAAAGGCGAAACCCTCGCTGACCTTGGCGCAGGCGGTGCAGCGCCAGCGCAGCACGTCGCCGGCGCAGCAGATATAGGCCTCGCCCTCGTCTTCGAGCGGGCGGTGGCATTTCGGGCACAGCATCGGCGGGGTCTCCCTCAGTGCGGGGCCGGGGCGGCGATGTCGTCGGCCGCCGGCAGTGTCGGCGGCCAGGCGCGCTTGCCGTCGTCGAGCCAGGCCAGGATGGCGCGGGCGGCGCGGCGGCCGGCCCCCATCGCCAGGATCACGGTGGCGCCGCCGGTGACGATGTCGCCGCCGGCGAACAGGCCGGGCAGGTTGGTGGCCTGGGTGGACTCGTCGGCGAGGATGTGGCCGCGCCGGCTGAGCGCGAGGCCGGGGGTCGATTTCGGCACGATCGGGTTGGCGTTGGTGCCGAGCGCGTAGATCACCGTGTCGCAGCCGATCTCGGCGATCTCGTCGGTCGGCAGCGGGGTCGAGCGGCCCCTGTCGTCGGGTTCGCCCAGCACCATCGTCTGCACCCGCATCCCCCGCACGGCGCCATGGTCGTCGAGCAGGATCTCGATCGGATTGTGCAGGAACAGGAACTCGATCCCTTCCTCCTTGGCGTGGCGCAATTCCTCGATCCGGGCCGGGGCCTCGGCCTCGCTGCGGCGATAGACGCAACGCACCCGGCCGGCGCCGAGGCGGCGGGCGACCCGCAGGCAATCCATCGCGGTGTTGCCGGCGCCGATCACCACCACGCTGGCCCCGGCGCCGACCGGGGTGTCGGCATAGGGGAAGGCGTTGCCGCCCATCAGATTGACCCGGGTGAGGAACTCGTTGGCGGAATAGACCTGCCCGGCCGCCTCGCCCGGGATGCCCATGAAGCTGGGCGCGCCGGCCCCGGCGGCGATGAACACCGCGTCGGCGCCCTGTTCCTCCAGCAATTGCGGCACGGTGTAGGTCTTGCCGATCACCACGTCGGTCTCGAACCGCACCCCCATGTCGCGCAGGCGCTGGATCTCGCGCTCGATGATCGGGCGGGGCAGGCGGAACGACGGGATGCCGTATTGCAGCACGCCGCCCAGCACATGCAGCGCCTCATGGACGGTGACCTCGCAGCCGGCGCGGATCAGGTCGGCGGCGGCGGCCAGCCCGCCCGGGCCGGAGCCGACGATCGCCACCCGGCCGCGCCCCCTGGCCTGGGCCGGCAGCGGCGCCGGCGGGGCGAAATCGCCGACGAAGCGTTCCAGCCGGCCGATCGCCACCGCGTCGAGCTTCTTGTTGCGCACCAGGATGCATTGCGCCTCGCACTGGTGCTCCTGCGGGCAGACCCGGCCGCAGATCGAGGGGAACAGGCTCGATTCGGCGATCGCCGCCCGCGCCCCGGCCAGGTCGCGCACCAGCAGATGACGGATGAAGCGGGGGATGTCGATCCCCACCGGACAGCCGGCGATGCAGGTCGGCTTGATGCATTGCAGGCAGCGCTCGGCCTCGGCCAGCGCCTCGGCGATGCCGTAGCCGAGATTGACCTCAAGGAAATTGGCGGCGCGCTCGGCCGGGTCGCGCTCGGGCATCGGCGTCTGGCGCGGGGCGATCTCGGCCATCTTCTTGTAGGTGCGCTTGCCCTCGACGAACAGTTTCTGGTCGAGCTGGCAGACATGGTCGAAGGCGGCGTTGGCCTCGGCCTCCTCGCGGCGGAAGCGGCCCTGGCGGGTGATCAGTTCGGTGAAATCGACCTGATGGCCGTCGAAATCCGGCCCCTCGACGCAGGCGAAGCGGACTTCGCCGCCGACGGTGACCCGGCACGAGCCGCACATTCCGGTGCCGTCGACCATGATGGTGTTGAGCGACACCATCGTCTTGATCCCGTGCTTGCGGGTGGTCTCGGCGCAGGCCCGCATCATCACCAGCGGCCCGATCGCCACCACCAGATCGGGCGGGTCGGTGGCGATCAGTTCCTCCAGCGCGGCGGTGACCAGCCCGGGGCGGCCATAGCTGCCATCGTCGGTGCAGATCTCGATGCGGTCGCATTCGGCGGCGAAGCGCTCCTCCCAGAACACCAGATCCTTGCCGCGAAAGCCCATGATCCCGGTGGTGCGGTTGCCCGCCGCCTTGAAGGCGCGCAATTGCGGATAGACCGGGGCCACCCCCAGCCCGCCGCCGACCAGGGCGACGTGGCCGACCCGCTCGACATGCTGGGGCAGGCCGAGCGGGCCGACGAAATCGGCGAAGCTGTCGCCCGCGCGGTAATGGTCGCGCATCTCGCGGGTGGTCTTGCCCAGCGCCTGCACCACCACCGTCACCGTGCCGGCGTCGCGGTCGTAATCGGCCACCGTCAGCGGCACCCGCTCGCTGCCGTCATGCAGCCGGACCATCACGAACTGGCCGGGCTGGGCGGCGCGGGCCACCGCCGGGGCCTCGACCTCCCACAGGAAGGTGA
>JBDLVO010000120.1:0-2919 GCA_039804805.1 Pseudomonadota bacterium | reverse complement strand
AACGCGCCCGCCTCGGGCGTGATCACCCCGGCGACGCAGGCCGCCGCCCATTCGTCGATACTGTGTCCCAGCATCGCGGTCGGAACGATCCCGAGGCCGCGCCACAGCGCGGCCAAGGCGGTTTCGAGCGCGAACAGCAGCGGCTGGACCGTGGCGGTGTCGGTCAGGGCGCGGGCGAGAGCGGGATCGACCCGCGCCTCGGGCGCGACGAAGGCGGTCAGGTCCGGCCCGCCCTCGGCGGCGATCGCGGCGGCCATCCGGTCGAAGGCGGCGCGAAACACCGGCTGGTCGCGATGGAGCCCCTCGGCCAGTCCAGGATATTGGCTGCCCTGCCCGGCGAACAGAAACGCGACCGGGCGGCCCGGTCTGGCCCGGACGTGGCGGTCGCGTTCCAGAACCGGCGCCAGCAGGGCCCGGTCGCGGACCAGATCGGCGCGGCGGAAGGCCATCGCCTCGCGCCCGCTCTGAAGGGTGGCGGCGATCTCGTCGAGGGCGGCGGGCCGCTCCGGGGGGCCGTCGTCCCGCCATGCCGCCAGCCGGTGCGCGGTCTCGTCCAGCGTCTCGGCCGAGGCGGCCGACAGCGCGATCACCTGGACCCGGGTCGAGGCCCGGCGCGGACCGTCCGGGGCCGGCCACGGCGCGGTCGTCCCCGCGACCTGGAACGGGCTGTCCTCCAGGCCGAGCGTGGGGTTGGCGGTGGTGAAATGCAGGCTGGGGACCAGATGGCGATGGCGCAGGCACAGCACCGTCTTGATCAGCCCGGCGATCCCGGCGGCGGCGTCGGCATGGCCGATGTTCGACTTGATCGAGCCGAGCGCGATCCGCCGCCCGCCGCCGCCCGGCCCGAACACCCGCTTCAGGGCGCGGATCTCGATCGCGTCGCCCAATTCGGTCGCGGTGCCGTGCGCCTCGACATACCCCGCCTCGGCGGGGTCGAGCCCGGCGATGTCCCACGCCTCGGCGATGGTCGCCGCCTGTCCGTCCGCCGACGGGGCGGTGAAGCCGACCGTGCCCGCGCCGTCATTGCCGCTGGCGCTGCCGCGCAACACGGCCAGGATCGGATCGCCCGCCGCCAGCGCGTCCTCGAACCGCCGCAGCACCGCCAATCCGCAGCCATTGCCCGGCACCGTGCGCCCGGCCCGCGCGTCGAACGGGCGGCAGCGTCCGTCGGGCGACAGGATCAGTCCGGGCTGGTACAGATAGCCGACGGCCTGGGGGACGGCGACGGTGACCCCGCCCGCCACCGCGATGTCGGCTTCGCCCGCCAGCAGACCCTGACAGGCGCCGCTTGGGCGCGAACGGATCACCGCGACCCATCCCTGACCGGGCGGGTGCCACCTTTTGGCGGTATCGGCCGCCTTCCGTGCGACAACTGGCTGGAAATGATCGAGTCCATCGGTAATACTCCCCCGCCGGATGGCGGCCTGTTTCCGGACGGTCTCCGCCGGGTGATGGCATTGGGAGAAGGTGGGCATGGCGGCGGGCGAAGAACAGCGCTTCGAGTTCGGCAAGAACTGGATGGATTACGTCCGGAGCAATCTGAGCCAGGAAAAAATTGACATCTCGAGAAAGCACATTCTCGATTTCATCGGGCGCGAAGGGCTCGACGGTCTGAGTTTTCTCGATATCGGCTGCGGCAGCGGCCTGCATTCGATCGCGGCGCTTCAGGCCGGGGCCGCCTCGGTGCATGGGTTCGACTACGATCCGAATTCGGTCGCGGCGGCCCGCTATGTCCAGGAACGGATGGGCAATCCGCCGAATTGGACGGTGGAGCAGGGCTCGGTGCTCGACCCGGCCTTCATCGCGGCGTTGCCGCTCCATGACATCGTCTATTCCTGGGGGGTGCTGCACCATACCGGCGCGGTGTGGGACGCGCTCCGCGCCGCCGCCAGCCGGGTCAAACCGGGCGGATTGTTTTACATCGCGCTCTATTCCGCCGATATGCAGATCGATCCGCCGCCGGAATTCTGGCTGGACGTCAAACGTCGATATGTTTCTTCCGGCTGGCTGACCCGCCGGCTGATGGAAGTGTGGTACATCCTGCGCTTCCAGATCGGCCGCGACCCCCGCAACGTGATCCGGTTCATCCGCTATGCCCGCGACTACAAGAAAAAGCGGGGGATGAACGTGTTCGTCGATATCCGGGACTGGCTGGGCGGCTGGCCGATGGAATTCGTCCGCGACGCGGACGCGGTCGAATTCTGCACCTCGCTGGGATTCGCGCTGAAGAACATCCGGACCGGCGAAGCCTGCACCGAGTTCGTGTTTGTCCGCAACGCGGACTGAGCCGGCGGCCCGTCCTCCGGTGGGGGCGGCCTTGCCGGCCCCACCGCCGCCGGAGGCGATGGCCCGGCCCGGAACATCAAAAGGAGAATCGATGACCGATGTAGCGCGTTCGCGGCTGGTCAAGCTGCACGCCCGGTCGATGCGGCGTCAGCGGGGACGGGCCTGGGGGGTGCCGCTGCCGCCCGATCTGCCTGCCGGCGACAGCGAGCAGGCGCCCCGCCAGTCGCTGCTGCGTCTGTTCGAGGACGGGGTGGAACTGTGTCCCGGCCACACGTCGCATGAGGAGATCGCCCGGCTGGGGGGCGGACGTTTTTCCCATTGGGGCCAGGAATTGTGGTTTTCTTCCCGCGACGGCTCCTGGCCGGTCGCCAATCTGCGGAGCTATCAGGCCCTGATCCCGGCCGAGATGATGGTTGCCGCCGGCGACGGCCCGCTCGCCCGGGCGGTGCGGACCGATCTGGCCAGCCTGTCGGATTTCGAGAAATTCCGTCTCGCGCGCGAGCTGTATCACGCGATCTGGCCGCAGACGGTGCTGCCGGATTTCGGGCGCTGGATCGATCAGGATCAGGATTTCGCCGCGATTCACCGGCTCTGCGCCCCGGAGGGCGACCTGACCCACGACCGCAAATTCGG
>JBDLVO010000119.1:0-3188 GCA_039804805.1 Pseudomonadota bacterium | reverse complement strand
ACCTGGGCGTTGGCGATGCGGCCCTGGCGGCGGTAGACCCAGGCCAGGGTGTCGAGCGCGGCCGGATTGTTGCTGCCCAGGAACCGTTCCGCCACCGCGGCGGCGCGGTCGAGCGCCTTCTGGTCGGAATAATGCAGATCGGCGATCAGCGCCGCCATGTTGTTGGCGGCGATGTCGAGGCCGGGATTGTTGCTGAGCAGGCCGTCGTAAAGGGCGATCGCCTCGCCCGGCCGGCCCATGTCGCGCGACACCGCCGCCAGTTGCATCGGCAGGCGGATGTCGTTGGGGACCTCGCTCATGCCGCGCCGCAGCACGTCGGCGGCCTGCGGCAGATTGCGCGCCTCCAGCTCGATCCGGGCGCGGTCGAGGAACGGCTCGGCCCGCTTCTCCCCGCGCGAGATCGCCCGGTCGAACACCTCGGCCGCCTGTTCGGCGTCGCCCTGGGCCAGATGGATCTCGCCCAGCAGGGTCAGGGCGAAGGCGCTCGGGCGCGGCATCGATTCGAGGAAGGTCCGCGCGGTGTCGAGCCGCTTGCTCTGGTTGCAGGCGGCCAGCAGCGCGGTCAGGGCATGTTCGGCCAGCGGCTGGTCGGGACCGGCCTCGACCGTGGCGATATATTTGGCGATCGCCTCCTGCGGCTTGCCGGCGGCGAGCAGGATCTCGCCCTCGAGGAAGGTGACGAGCCCACCCTGCTCGGGCAGCCGGGCCAGGGTCTCGACCGCCTGGCGCGCTCCGGCCAGATTCTGATGGGCCAAGGCGAGGCGGGCCTCGGTTTCCCACACCACCGGGAATTTCGGGTCGAGCGCGGCGGCCTCGGCCAGCAGGGCGCGGGCATGGGCGACATCGCCGTTGGCGTCGGTCAACTGGGCGAGCCGGACCCGGGCACCGGGATCCTGGGGAAAGGCCTCGACCAGACGGGTGGCGGTATCGACCGCCAGATTGAGATAGCCCTGGCGCATCAGGGTTTCCGCCAGCAGCGGCAGGGCCTGGGGATCGTTGCCCCGTTCGCGCAGGATCGCGCGCAGGTCGGCCACCGCCTGCTGGAGCTGGCCGTCATCGAACGCCAGCGTGGCGCGCAGCAGCAGCGCGTTGCGGTTGCCGGGGTCCTTCTTCAGCACCGTCGCGATCAGAGATTCGGCCAGGGCGCGGTCGCCCCGGGCCAGACTGACCCGGGCCAGCAGGGCGCGGGCGTTGAGGCCGGGGGTCTCGGTGCGCCGCTTGGCGACGATCTCCTCCAGCACCGCCACCGCGCGATCGAAGCGGTCGTGGCGCAGCAGCAATTCGGCCAGCCAGAAATAGGGCTCGATCACCTCGGGGGCGGCGGCGAGGAAGGCGCGGGCCTGGGTCTCCGCCGCCTCGATACCGCGCTGGTCGCCCAGCAGCAGGATCAGCAGCCGCTCGAGATCGAGATCGCCGGGATGGGCGGCCAGGGCCTGACGCAACACCTGCTCGGCGGCGTCGATCCGGCGGCGCTCGACCAGATGCTGGACCAGACTGGCCCAGACCGGGCGGGCCTCGGGATGGGCGGCGAGCAGATCGCGGTAGGCGCGTTCGACCCCGTCGGCGTCGCCGGCCTGCTGGAACAGGTCGATCTTGAAGGCGAGCAGACGGAAATCGCCGGGAAGACGGGTCAGGGTGTCGTCAAGCACGGCGATCGCCTGGGCGGTCTGGCCGCGCCGGCTGAGCAGGGTGGCCCGCACCGCGGCGGCGGCGCGGTTGCGCGGATCGAGCCGGGCGGCCAGACCGGCCTCGGCCTCGGCCCCGGCCGGATCGTCCCGCTTCAGCAGCAGCGCCGGAAGATGGCGGGGATCCTGCTGCTCGGCCCCGACGAAGCTGCCATAGGCGGCGCTCAGATTGCCCTGCGCCTCCTCCAGCAGGCCGATGCGGTAGCGCACCTCGGCGTCGGTGGGGCGGACCTTGATCGCGTTGCGATATTCCAGCCGCGCCTTGTCGTACTCGCCTTTCTGGAAGTAATCGTTGCCCCGCTTGAGGTATTTGCGCTCCTTCGACGCCGGATCGTCACAGGCCGACACCAGCAGACCGACCAGCAACACCGCCAGCGCGGCCCTCGTTTTCCCGTAGCTCATCCCCGTCCTCATGCCGCCGCCGGCGAGCCGGCGGTTGAATAGTAAACGTACTAATTCTTGAAGAAAGCGATCGTTTCGTCAAACCAGGAAATGTGAGGAAACGGCGCGGGGACGACCGCCGGGTCCCGCCCGGCCGGTTCGGCGCGCGGAGCGGGGTCGGCGCGACCGGCCGCCCCCACCCCGGACCGAGGGAACTCAGCCCGCCTTGCGGCGCAGGCGGCGGCCGAGCAGACCGGTCAGCACCAGGGCGCTGCCGAGCAGCGGCAGGGCGCCGGGCAGCGGCACCACGGTGGTGCTGATGTTGTCGACGGACAGCGTGCCCAGGCTGCCGGTTCTGGCGATGACGATCTTGTAGATGCTGTTGGACAGATTATTGGTCAGGGCGGCGAGATTGACGCTGCCGATGAAGGCGTCGATGACCTGGGAATAGGTCGCGGCTCTTTTCAGCGCCGAATCGGTATAGATCGTGATCTTGATCTGGTCGCCCCAGGACAGAAGACTGGCGTTGTAGGTGAAGCCCTTGACGCCAAACGCGGTGGCGGCGGAAAACGAAGCGCCGCTCGTCCCGACGATCCGCAGGCTGTAGCCATCGCTCCACCAGGGCTTTTGCACCACGTTGCCGTTCAGGCCGGTCCAGTTGAAATTGTAATATTTCCCGCCCTTGGTCGTGCTGTAATCGTCAAACGTCAGCACGACAGCGTCACCGATCTTCTTCCCCTGAAGATGCTGGTAATCGCCATATCCGCCCCAAGGGAGGGCGTGGGATTCGGTCGGCGCGGCGACAGCGGCGGCCAACACGGCCACGGCGGCAAGAGCGGTTTTGGCGAAGACATGCATGGGTGGCCCCCTTCAATCCTTTGTTGGCGCACAACAAAGCACAAACCATGCCAATAAAATAAGTTGCTGTTTTTAAAAGGTTATTTAACAGACCTCGCCGAGGTGTCAAACCCGCCGACACTGGCGGGCGGCGGAACGGCGGGTAAACGGACGGTGAGTGTCGTATCTCTTTACAATTTAATTTTCCAGGATTCCCTTCGCCTTTCATGCTATCAGGGGACCCACCGCCCGGGAGCGGAAAAGAAGATAAACGAGAGTTGAAAT
>JBDLVO010000118.1:0-3928 GCA_039804805.1 Pseudomonadota bacterium | reverse complement strand
CTGCCGCTGCTCGGCTATGTCGCGATCGGGCTGCTGCCGCTGGTGGCGGCCGGGCTGGCGATGCTGACCGCGCGCCTTACCGTCCACGGCGTGCTGGCGCGGATGCCATGACCGCGCCGGGGCCGCGGGCGACGCGATCCGGAGCCCGGGGGCTGATCGGGCGGGGCCTGATTGGCCGGAGCCTGATCGGCCGGGGCCTGATCGGCCGGAGCCTGATCGGATTGGGGGTGGTCGCCCTGCTCGCCGCCCTGACCTGGAGCGTCGGGCTGGTGTGGTTCGCCATCACCCTGCCGGCGGCGGTCGAGGATCCCGACACCGTCACCGACGTGATCGTGGTGCTGACCGGCGGCGCCGAGCGGGTGGCCGGCGGCCTGGCCCTGCTTGAGGCCGGCAAGGCGCCGGTGCTGTTCGTCTCGGGGGTCCATCGCGGCGTCGATCTGGCCGATCTGGTGCGGCAGAGCCACCCCAGCGCCACCACCCCGGCCTGCGCCGGCCGCTGCATCGCCCTCGGTCACACCGCCGACGACACCGTCGGCAATGCCAGCGAGACCGCCGCCTGGATGCGGGCCGGCGGCTTCACCTCGCTGCGGCTGGTCACCGCCGCCTATCACATGCCGCGCGCGCTGCTCGAATTCCGTCGCGCCATGCCCGAGCGCGAGATCGTGCCCCACCCGGTGTTCCCGGTCGCCTTCAAGCGCGACCAGTGGTGGCGCTGGCCCGGCACGGTCCACCTGCTGGCGATCGAATATTCCAAATATCTCGGCGCCCGCCTGCGCCCGCTGTTTCCCTCGCTGATACCGGAGAAAAAGACGTGATCCTGTTGCGGTCGGCCCTGTTCATCCTGTTCCTGTGGCTGTGGACGGTGGCGATGACGCTGCTCTACACGCCGCTGCTGGTCCTGCCGCGCCGCTGGACGGTGCTCGGCGCCCGCTTCTGGATCCGGGGGGCGCTGATCGGGCTCAAACTGTTGACCGGGCTCGGCTGGGAGGTGCGTGGGCGCGAGCATCTGCCAGCGGGGGGGATGATCATCGCCTCGAAGCATCAATCGACCTTCGAAACCTTCGCGATGCATCTGATGTTCGACGACCCGGCCTATGTGCTGAAGCGCGAGCTGCTGTGGATACCTTGTTTCGGCTGGTATCTGTTCAAGAGCGGGGTGATCGCGATCGACCGTACCGCCGGCACGCGGGCGTTGAAAACCTTGATCAAGGGCGCCGAGACGGCGGCGGCGGAAGGCCGGCCGATCGTGATCTTCCCCGAGGGCACCCGCGCCGCCCCCGGCACCAAGCGCCCCTATCATTCCGGGGTGGCGATGCTCTATGGCGCGCTCGACCTGCCGGTGGTGCCGATCGCGTTGAATTCCGGGGTATTCTGGGGCCGGGGCGCCCTGCGCAAATATCCCGGCACCCTGACGATCGAGATCCTGCCGCCGATCCCGCCCGGGCTCGACCGCCGGCGCTTCATGGCCGAGCTGGAGCAGCGGATCGAAACCGCCTCCGACCGTCTGGTGGCCGAGGCCCGGCACGCCTTGAGCGAACAGGGCATCGCCGCCGCCTGACCGGCTTCCCCCCGCCCCACCTGTGGATAAGTCTGTGGGCGGGCGGGGATGGGCCTGTGGATGGTTCTCCCGCCGCCCCGGCGGGGCCGGTTGCATCGCCGGCCGATTTGGCCTAACACCACCCGATCTTCGATTTTCGCGGAAAGGGGCTTTTCATGGCGGACGGGACTTCCACTCCGGTGCTCGGCATCATCGGCGGCAGCGGCGTCTACGACATCGACGGGCTGACCGGCAAGGAATGGCGGACGATCGACACCCCGTTCGGCGCCCCCTCGGATCAGTTGCTGTTCGGCGAACTCGACGGGCAGAAGCTGGTGTTCCTGCCCCGCCACGGCCGTGGCCACCGCATCCCGCCGTCGGAACTCAACTTCCGCGCCAATATCGACGCGATGAAGCGGGCCGGCGTCACCGAGATCCTGTCGGTGTCGGCGGTCGGCTCGTTGAAGGAGGAGCTGGCCCCCGGCACCTTCGTCATCGTCGATCAGTTCATCGACCGCACCTTCGCCCGGGTGAAGAGCTTCTTCGGCACCGGTCTGGTCGCCCATGTCAGCATGGCCCATCCCACCTGCGACCGGCTGTCCGATCTGGTCGAGCAGGCGGCGAAGGACGCCGGCATCGTCGCGGTGCGCGGCGGCACCTATCTGGTGATGGAAGGGCCGCAATTCTCGACCAAGGCCGAGAGCGAGATGTATCGCCAGTGGGGCTGCGACGTGATCGGCATGACCAACATGCCCGAGGCCAAGCTCGCCCGCGAGGCCGAGATCTGCTACGCCTCGGTGGCGATGGTCACCGACTATGATTGCTGGCACCCCGACCATGACGCCGTCACCGTCGATGCCATCGTCAAGGTGCTGCACGACAACGCCGACCGCGCCCGCCTGCTGGTCAAGACCGTCGCCCCCAAGGTGCGCGACCGTCGCGCCCCCTGCGCCAAGGGCTGCCACACCGCGCTCGACACCGCGATCATCACCCATGGGCCGGCGCGCGACGGCGCGCTGGTCGCCAAGCTCGACGCGGTCGCCGGGCGGGTGCTGAAATAGGTATGTTTTAAGAACAGGAGGCGGGCTCCGCCCGCACCCGCCAGGACCCCGAGGGTCCTGGACCTCCCTGAATCGGGACGGCCGCGACCGGAAACAACCGGTCGCGGCGTTCGGGAGACGACACCATCATGACCGAACAGGATGAAGAGCGCCTGATCGCGCTGGAAAGCCGGCTCGCCCACCACGAACGGATGGCCGAGGAGATTTCCGACGTGCTGGCCGCCCAGGGCAACACCATCGACCGGCTCGGCGCCGAGATTCGCCGCCTGCGCGAGCGGCTGCGCGACCTGGAGGCCAACCCCGTCCGCGCCCCCCAGGACGAGCCGCCGCCGCCCCATTACTGAGGCGAAAAAAAGCCGAAAAAGGGGCTTGCGCCGGGGGAGGGACCGTGGCATAAAGCGCGCCTCGCCGCTGACCGGCTCCGCCGGCGAAACGGAGAGAAAAACAAGTTTGCTGCCGTAGCTCAGTCGGTAGAGCATACCCTTGGTAAGGGTAAGGTCGGTGGTTCGATTCCACTCGGCAGCACCATGAAAACCCCTTGGGAAACCAGGGGGTTTTCGCCTTTTTAGCCCTGGCGCATGAAAAACGTTTTTGACGCGGCGCGCGTCGAAAACTCAAAGCTGAAGCGCGGCGGAAGCCCTCCGGAGATAGTCGGGGCTGTGCTTCCCGTAGACCCTTTCGACCACATCCTTGGTTGCCCCGAGCATCCTGGCGACCTCCTCAAGATCGACACCCGCCATCACCATCCAGGTCGCGGCCGTGTGCCGAAGGATGTGGGGGGTGACATTCTCCAGGCCCGCGCGCCTGACGGCCTTCCCGAAGGCGATTTTCACGTTGCCCGCCCGCCGGCCGCCCCACTCCAGGACGTGATCGGTCGTTCGCACAACCCATGCCGCCCTCAGCTCGTCCAAAGCACGGCCCCCGATCGGTACCACCGCCCGGCGCTTGTTGCCGTGCCCCGGGCCGAAATCGACAATGCCGCGCTCCAGGTCAACTCGATCCCACGTCAGATCAGAAATGGCCGCGGCGCGTGCGCCGGTCGATAGCGCCAGCAAGGTGAACAGGAGCACATGGGGCGTGGAGCAGGCATCAAGCAGGGCCGATGCCTCTTCGCGGGTCAGCCAACGATCCCGAGGCGGTGGCTGCCTTACCGGCATCCGAAATTCTGGCGCAGCTTCAACCCACTTTTCGCGGACGGCCCAATGCAGAGCGGCGCGAAGGACACCCAGCTCGCGAAGAATCGTCCCGTCCTGCCGCCCTGCGAGGCGGCGTTCCGACGCATAGCGTCGAATGGTCTCTTGCGAGATGTGCTCCGGCAGCAAGGCCCCGA
>JBDLVO010000117.1:0-3589 GCA_039804805.1 Pseudomonadota bacterium | reverse complement strand
GAGGTCGACCTCGCCCGCCTTCAGCGCCGCCAGATTGGCCGCGGATCCCGAGGACGGCATCACCGTACAGCTCATGCCGCGCGGATGATCCTTGTTGATGACACGGCACAGCGCACCGGCCACCGGGAAATAATAGCCGGTCACCTCGCCGCCGCCGATCACCAGCGGCGCCGGCTCCGCCGCCCGGGCGGCCGGCGGGGGGGCGGACAGGACGGCCAGCGCCAGCACGGCCGCGCCGGCCAGGATCGAACCACGTCGCGACAGAATGCAATCCTCCAGTAACGGGGCGCCGATCATAGCCCGCGCCGTTCCCCCCCGAAAGTCCCGATCGCCGCAAAGCGAGCCGCGCGCAGGACCGGGAAAGGGTTCCAAGGGCCTGCCGGCCCTTGGCGGGTGTGGGCGGAGCCCACCTCTTGTTTCCTTTTCTGTTCCCCCGCCGATGTCCGGATCGCGGCGGCGGTGCGGCGAAAATGTGACGGAGGTCACAAAAAGGGGTTGCCATCGGGTTTTTGGATTGACACAATCGGCCTCGCCAATAACCGGAGGGAGGAGACCGGTGCGGACCAAGACCATGCTTTCCGCGGCCCTGACCGTGGTCGCGACGATGGCCCTGGCAGTGCCTCAATCGGCCGAAGCCGCCATGCAGTGCGTGACCTATGCCCGTGACGCCAGCGGCCTCAATCTCAAGGGCGACGCCTGGCGTTGGTGGGATGCCGCCGCCGGCGTTTACGAACGCGGTACCGCCCCGCGCGAAGGGGCCGTGCTGGTGTTCAAGCGCCAGGGACGGATGTCGCACGGCCACGTTTCGGTGGTGCGCCGGACGCTCAACAGCCGCGAGGTGCTGGTCGATCACGCCAACTGGGCGCCGCATCGCAGCCCCGGCCGTGGCCAGATCGCCGAAGCGGTGCCGGTGATCGACGTCTCCCCCCGCAATGACTGGTCGCAGGTGCGGGTGTTCTACCGCCCCGCCGGCGAACTCGGCACCCGGGTCTACCTGACCCAGGGCTTCGTCTACCGTCCCGGCGCGTCGTCGCGCCGTGCCCTGCTGCCGCAGCCGGTCAGCCTTGCCCCCGCCGCCCCGGCGGCGGTCGAGCCGGCCCCCGCCCCGCGGGTCGAGCCGGTCGCGGTCGAGGCCGCCGCCCCGGTCCACCCGGTCGCGACCCTGCCGGTCGTCGCCGCTCCGGCGGCCCCGCCGGCACCGGTCAGGACCGCCCCGCCGGCTCCGGTCAAGACCGCCGCCCCGGCGCCGGCCCCGACCACCCCGGTGGCGCCCGCCGTCGTCCCTGCCGCCCCCAGCCGGGTCGATGTCTCGCGCTGGGCCGAACAGGCCTGATCCGTTCCGCCGGACGCCCGCCTGATCCGGCGGGCGTCCCGGTCTTTTTCCCGCCGTCCGTCCCCTCCGTCCGCCCCGCGCCGGTTGTCCCGGCGCGGTCATTTTCTCGTCTCCGTTCCGCCCCTGCCGCCTGCCGCCGCCCCGTCCGGCCCGCTTTTCACGCTTTGTGCCTTTGCGAAAACCGGCATTCGCGCTATCTATTACGGCCCGAGTGGGTAGGGTCGGAACGACCCCGTGGGAGAGAATGCCGTCCATGCCTGGTGCTCAGAATCGACCGATCGCCGTCGTCATCGCGGAAAAGAACCCGCTGTTGCAAAGCAGTCTGGTCAAATTGCTGGAAGGCGACGCGCGTTTCGTCATCGCGGGGGTGGCCAATGACGGCCAGCGTTTCCTTGAACTGCTCGACAGGCTGTCGTTCCGGGTCGGGGTGATCGGCTGGGAAATGCCGACGGTCGATGGACGGGGCGTGCTCCAGTCGCTGCGCGGCCGGCCCGAGGCGCCACGGGTGATCGTCTATACCGGCAGCGCCAATCCCGACGTGCCGCGTCAGGCGATGACCCTGGGCGCGGCCGGGTTCTGTTCCAAGCGCGAACCGCCCGAGCAACTGGTCGACACCATCATCGCGGTGGCCGGCGGGCGGATGGTGTTTCCGTTCATCGACGTCGCCAGCCTCGCCAGCGACCCGCTCGCCGGCCTGACCCCGCGCGAGCGCGAATTGCTGGCCGCGCTGGCCGGCGGCCTGACCAATCAGCAGATGGCGACCCAGCTCGACATCTCGCTCAACACCGTCAAGTTCCACCTGAAGAACCTGTACGACAAGCTGGCGGTCGGCAACCGCGCCCAGGCCGTGGCGTTTTTTCTCAAGGGCCGCGAGCCGCGCTGAGCGCCGGCGGTTCGCTTCCGGTTCATCTCGGGTGGGCTATCCTGCGAATTCCGTTTGTGGAGAACCGAAGATGACCCATGACAAAAAGACGCGATTGCTGCACCGCCTGCTGGCGGCCGGCGTGATCCTCCAGTTGCTGCTGAGCCTGGTGATGGTCCACCCCAGCCCGAGCCATGCCGGCAATTTCTTCTTCACCATTCATGAATTCCTTGGCCTCGCCGTCGCGGCGGTGCTGGTGGCGCACTGGGCCTACATGCTGCCCAAATACCGCGCCACCCCCTATTACCTGTTCCCCTGGACCAAGGCCGCGGACCGCGCCGCCCTGATCGCCGACGCCAAGGCCACCTTCGAGGCGGTGCGCGCCCGCAAGCTGCCCGAATCCGACGTTCCCACCCCGCTGGTCGGCGCGGTGCAGGGCATCGGCCTGATCGCCGCCAGCGTGATGGCGGTGACCGGCGTGCTGATCTTCCTCCTCGCCGGACCCGAGGGGCTCGGGCTGATCGGCGGCCTCGCCAAGGGGATCCACGAACTGGTCGCCCCGGTGCTGTGGACCTACCTGATCATCCACGTTGCCGCCGGGGGGCTGCATCAGGCGTTCGGTGCCCCGCTGCTGTCGCAGATGTTCATCAACAAGGACTGACCCACCGGCCGGTTCCCCGCGCGGGAACCGGCCCCTGGCTTCGTCGTGACGCCCCCGGCCGGGGGCCGGGAGGCTGCCCGGCCCCCGGTTGTCGTCTCGACGCCCCGCCGCCCCGATTGTGAGCGGATCCATTGGCCCGCCGCCGGGGCGCCGCTAGCCTGGGGTTCTGGTCGCGGCAGGGAGTGCGCAGCGGATGGCGGTTCGGGTTCGGTTCTGGGGGGTGCGGGGCTGTGTCCCCAGCCCGGCGGCCGATCATCTTGGCTATGGCGGCAACACCTGCTGCTTCGCCGTCAGCGTCGGCGCCCGGCTGGCGATCTTCGATGCCGGTACCGGCCTGCGCCCGCTCGGCGTCGCCATCGCCGCCGCCGGCCTGGCCGAGGCCGACCTGTTCCTGTCGCATTATCATTGGGACCACATCGCCGGCCTGCCGTTCTTCGCCCCCGGCTACGATCCCTCCTTCCGCCTGCGCATCCACGGCCCCCGCCTCGACGACGATTGCGGGCCGCTGGCGGCGCTGGCCCGCCAGATGGAGCCGCCCAACTTCCCGGTGACGCTGGGGCGGATGTCCGGCATCGCCGCGATCGAGGAATTCGAGCTCGGCACCACCCTCGCTCCCGCGCCCGGTCTTCGCCTCGTCACCGCGCCGCTCAACCATCCCGGCGGCGCCTGCGGCTACCGGCTGGAGGCGGCCGGCCGCACCATCGCCGTCGTCACCGATACCGAACACCGCCCC
>JBDLVO010000116.1:0-10015 GCA_039804805.1 Pseudomonadota bacterium | reverse complement strand
CCCCAGCCGCAGCCCGGCCGGCAGACGCAGCTCGTCGAATTGCACCTGACAGGTGTCGGAAGCGTGCTGGCCCATCTTGTCCTCGACCCGCGCCACCTGATAGCCCGGAGTATCGGTCGGGACGATGAAGGCGGAAATACCCTTCTTGCCGGCGGCGGGATCGGTCACCGCGAAGGCGATCAGCAGATCGGCGGAGCGGCCCGAGGTGACGAACTGCTTGGTGCCGGACAGGACGTAATGATCGCCGTCGCGCACCGCCCGGGTGCGGATCGCGGCGGCGTCGGAGCCGGCGCCGGGCTCGGTCAAAGCGAAGCCGCCGAGCAGCCGTCCCGCCGCCATTTCCGGCAGGAAACGGTGCTGCTGCGCCGCGTCGCCATAGGCGAGGATCGGCCGGCAGGCGACCGAATTGTGGACGCTCATCACCGTCGAGACCGCGCCGTCGCCGGCGGCGATCTCCTCGATCGCCAGCACATAGGCCAGCGCGCTGGCCCCCGCCCCGCCCCATTCCTCCGGCAGCATCATGCCGAGAAAGCCGAGATCGCCCATCTCGGCGATCAGCGCGCGCGGGATACCCCCGGCGCGGTCGCGTTCGGCGGCGGTGGGAGCCAGCCGCTCGCGGGCGAAGGCGCGGGCGGTGTCGCGGATCAACGCCTCTTCCGGCCCGATCAGCTCGGCCCCGGCCTGATCGAGGCCGCTCACGCCACCAGCTCCACCGCCAGCGCGGTCGCCTCGCCGCCACCGATGCACAAGGCGGCGATGCCGCGCCTGAGCCCGTGGCGTTGCAGCGCCGCCAGCAGGGTGACGATGATCCGCGCCCCCGAGGCGCCGAGCGGATGGCCCAGCGCGCAGGCGCCGCCATGGACGTTGACCGTGTCGGGAGCGAGGCCGAGGGCGCGGATCGCCGCCAGCGTCACCACCGCGAACGCCTCGTTGATCTCGAACAGATCGACCTCGGCGGCCCGCCAGCCGACCCGGTCGAGCAGCCTGCGCACCGCCCCGATCGGCGCCAACGGGAACAAGGCCGGCCGGTCGGCATGGGTGGCGTGGCCGTGGATCACCGCCAACGGGGCCAGCCCCTGTTTTTCCGCCGCGCTGCGCCGCATCAGCACCAGCGCCGCCGCCCCGTCGGAAATCGAGCTGGCATTGGCGGCGGTGACGGTGCCGCCCTCGCGGAAGGCCGGGCGCAGACCGCGGATCTTGTCGGGATTGGCCTTGCCCGGCTGCTCGTCGGTGGCGATCCCCCGCTCGGTCTTGCCGGCCTTGACCGTCACCGGGGTGATCTCGGCGGCAAAGGCGCCGCCGGCGATCGCCGCCTGGGCCCGGGTCAGCGAAGTCACCGCCCAGTCGTCCTGGGCGTCGCGGCCGATCCCCTCGGCGGCGGCGCAATCCTCGGCATAGGTGCCCATCAGCCGGCCCGGCTCGTAGGCATCCTCCAGCCCGTCGAGGAACATGTGGTCGAGCACCCGCCCATGCCCCATCCGCAGCCCGCCGCGCGCCTTGTCGAGCAGATAGGGGGCGTTGCTCATGCTTTCGAACCCGCCGGCCACCACCCGTTCGGCACTGCCGACCCGGATCAGGTCGTGGGCCAGCATCACCGTCTTCATCCCCGAGCCGCACATCTTGTTGAGGGTGGTGCAGCCGGCGCCGACCGGCAGCCCGGCCGCCAGCGCCGCCTGCCGCGCCGGGGCCTGCCCCTGCCCGGCCGGCAGCACGCAGCCCATCAGCACCTCGTCCACCGCCTCGGCCGCCAGCCCCGACCGGGCCAGCGCGGCGGCGATCGCCGCCGCCCCCAGCGCCGGGGCCGGCAACGGCGCCAGATCCCCCTGAAACCCACCCAGCGCGGTTCGCGCCATGCCGACGATCACCACCGGATCAGAGTCACCCATGCCAAGCCTCCCTTTTGTTTTTTTCGCGGGCTCCGCCCGCACCCGCCAGGAGCCAGCGGCTCCTGGACCTGCTTCGGTGGGCATTGCCCCTCCCATCGAGGGGATCCAAGGGCCTGCGGCCCTTGGCGGGTGCGGGCGGAGCCCGCGTCTTCTAGCTGCCGCCCATCCGCACCGCGCCGTCGAGACGGATGGTGGTGCCGTTGAGCATCGGATTGACGATGATGGCGCGGCACAATTCGGCGAATTCGGCCGGCTGGCCGAGGCGGCGCGGGAAGGGCGGCTGGGCCGCCAGCGATTGCTGCACCGCCTCGGGCATCGCCTCGACCATCGGGGTGGCGAAGATGCCGGGGGCGATGCTCATCACCCGGATGCCGAAGCGGGCCAGTTCGCGCGCCGCCGGCAGGGTCAGCCCGATCACCCCGGCCTTCGAGGCGGCATAGGCGGTCTGACCGATCTGGCCGTCGCTGGCGGCGATCGAGGCGGTGTTGATGATCACGCCGCGCTCGCCGTCCGCCTCCGCCGGCTGTTCGGCCAGGGCGGCGGCGGCGAGGCGCATCATGTTGAAGCAGCCGATCAGGTTGATCCCGATCACCCGGGCGAAGCTGTCGAGCCGGTGCGGCCCGTCGCGGCCGACCACCTTCTCGGCCGGACAGATTCCGGCGCAATTAATCAGCCCGCGCAGCGGTCCGGGCTGGCTGCGGGCCAGCGCCACCGCCCCGGCGGCGGCGGCTTCATCGGTGACGTCGGTCTGGTGGAAACAGGCCTGGGGGCCGAGCGACCCGGCCAGCGCCGCGCCGGAGGCGGCGATGTCGGCGATCACCACCCGGCCGCCTTCGGCCACCAGCAGCCGCGCCACCGCCGCGCCCAGGCCCGAGCCGCCGCCGGCGACGATGAACGTGTTTCCCTCGATCCGCATCGTCACGCCCTTCCGTTGAGACCGGCGGCAGGGTAAATCGGGATGGAGGCAGGGTCGATGTCGGCAACGGCCAAACCCGGTGAGCGTTTTTATCAAGCAGGGGGCCGGAAGGAGGGGGCGGATGGAAAAAGGCACGGTCTCGGTCGCGTTCGTCGCCCCGCTGCTCGACGCGCTCGCCCGCGCCGGCTTCGACCCCGACGAGATGCTGGGCCAGATCGGCGTCGCCCCCGACCTTGCCACCCATCCCCAGGCCCGGCTGCCGGCGGCGACCTACGCGATGCTGCTGCGGCTGGTGGCGCAAGTGCTCGACGACGAATTCTTCGGCCAGGATTCGCGGCGGATGAAGCCCGGCGCCTTCGCGATGCTGTGCCATGCGGTGATCGGCTGCCGCCGGCTCGACCGGGCGCTGAAGCGAACGCTGCAATTCTACGCCCTGCACCTCGACGATCTCGCCGCCAGTCTGGGGCGGGACGGCGCGCTGGCGCTGATCGCCCTGCGCCCGACCGATCCGGACCGCCCGGCCGGAATCTTCGCCCAGGAAACCCTGCTGATGTTCGTCCACCGGCTGGCCTGCTGGCTGGTCAACCGCCGCCTGCCGATCCGGGGGCTGCGCCTCGCCTACCCCGCCCCGCCCCACCGCGACGAATATGCCCTGCTGTTCTGCTCCGATCCGGTGTTCGACGCCCCGGCCACCACCCTGGCCCTCGACGCCGCCGCGCTGGCCCTGCCGGTGGTGCGCGGCCCGGCGGCGCTGGCGGGCTTCCTGGCGGTGGCGCCGGAAAACCTGCTGGTCCAGTACAAGGACGGCAGCAGCCTGACGGTGCGGATCCTGCGCCAGCTCGAATCCTGTCCGCCGGCCGACTGGCCCGGCTTCGACGACCTCGCCCGCGCCCTCAACGCCTCGGCCTCGACCCTGCGCCGCCGGCTCGAATCCGAGGGCCAGTCCTATCAGGGACTGAAGGATCGCCTGCGGCGCGACCGCGCCATCACCCTGCTCGGCACCACCCGGTTGAGCGTGATGGAGATCGGCGCCGAACTCGGCTTCGCCGAACCGAGCGCCTTCCACCGCGCCTTCAAGAAATGGACCGGCACCAATCCCGGCGATTACCGCCGGCGGGCCGGCGACGGCCCCGGACTCGCCCCGCCGGCCGCCTGAGCGGCGGGGGCAACGCCGTCGGGACGGTCCGGTCGGCGGGCAAGCGCAGCCCCGCCGGTCCGGGCGGGCGGCGGCGGCGCCTCCCCACCCGGAGCCCGGCCGAGCGCCCCGGCCCGGGCCAGCCGGCGCAGACGGTCACGCAGCGGCGCGGCCGGCATGGTCAGCTCCGCTCGATCTCGGCGGCGGCGCGATCGAGCGCCGCCGCCACCGCCGCCACCTGGGCCTCGTCGAGCGGACCGCGTTCGAGCCGCAACCGCAGCGCCAGCTTGAGATTCTCCACCGCGCGGCGGATCGGCGGCGCCGCGCCTTCCGGCCGGGCCGCCCCCGCCGCCGCCATCCGTTCCAGCAGCATCGCCACCACGCCGCGATTGGAGTCGAGATAGGCCGCCCCGTCCGGAGTGATGCGGTAAAGCTTGCGGTTGCCCTCGGCGGCCTCGGCCGCGACGTGGCCCTGGTCCTCCAGCATGGTCAGCGCCGGATAGATCGTCCCCGGACTGGGGGTATAGCCGCCACCGACCATCGCCTCGATCGCCTTGATCAACTCGTAGCCGTGGCGCGGCTTTTCAGCCACCAGATGCAGCACCACCAGATGCAGGTCGCCATGGGCGAACAGCCGGCCCAGCCGGCCGCGCCCGCCATGGTGATGGGCGTGCAGATGCTCCAGCAGCCCCCGGCCCCAGCGGCCGGGACCCGCGGTCCAATCATCGCCGCGCGCGGCGCGGCGGCCTTTGTGCCATCCCAACATATGGGTTCTCCTATTTTCCGTTGCGTTCAAGGGTGGCGACGATCCGCGCCGCGTCGGCCGGGCTGACCCGGAGATGGGTGGCGAGCGGCGCCGGGCCGGGCTGGCCGCGCCGGGGCGGCGGGGCCTCGGCCGGCAGCGCGATCACCACCGGCCCCTGCTCGCACAGATCGAGGCAGCCGCAGGGCGCCACCGCCACCCCGCTATCCGCCGCCGCGACGCGCAGGGCGTCCAGCACCCGCCTTCCGTCGGGGCAATGCTTGCCGACGCAAGCATACAGCCGCACCGGACCGGCCGCTTGCTCCGGAAGGGCGGCAACGGTGCGCGGCGCCACCGCCGCCCCGAGATCGCACCCACCGCCAGGACGATGACGGTGGCCCCCATGACGATGCCGCGCTCCGGCGGCGCGCAGACGAGCAAAAAGTCGCATCCTGTCTCTCCGATACAGTTTCGATATAACGGGATCACGTTATATCGAAACTGTATCGGCTCGCAAGGGCGACATTCACCCCGCGCACAGGAGGGGGTGCCGAGGCCGGGGTTCCGTGCTTTACTCGCCGCGTCGAGCAGCAAGACGGAACGGCAGATGGCGAGGGACGACGGCCCCGGGGTCCTGTGGGTGCAATTTCTGCTGGCGGCGGCGCTGGCACGGGCGGCGGCGGCGCGACGCGGCACCGCCGGCGACGCCGAGGCGGCGGACATCCCGTTCTGCTTCGCCGACACCCATGCCGGCGGCGGCCGGCTCGCCCCGCCGGACGGGCTGGCGCCATTGCTGGCGGCGCGGGACTCGTTCGGGGTGGACGCGCTGCATGCCGCGCTCGACCAGGGCGAGGGGCATCCCGGCTCGTGGGTGCTGGCCGGACGGGTGCTGGAGCGGGCCGGGCTGGCGGCGGAAATCGATGTCAACGACCTCGACCCGGCCCAGATCGCCCTGGCCCAGAGCCACCGCGAGGGCGGCTGGGTCCGGCTGTGGAGTCACGATTGGTTCCGCTTCCTGCGGGCGCGGGTGGCGCTGCCGCGCCGGCCGGATTTCGTCTTCATCGACCCGCCGCCCGACGATCCGCGCGGGCCGGGCTATGCCATCGACGCGGCGATCCTGCTGGAAACGCTGACGATTCCCTACATGATCACCTACCCCGCCGCCGAAGCGGAGGCACAGGCGGCGATCGACCAGATCGGCCGGCTCGGGCTCGAATTGCGACGGACGGAGGGCAGCCAGGGGGCGCTGCTGGGCGGCGGGGCCGAGACGGTGGTGCTCGACGTGCTGGGCGATCTCGGCCGCCTCGCGCCGCTGCTGGGCGGTCAGTTCCGGCCGCGGATGCCACGCCCTGCCGCCGGGGACGATTACTGCATTTAAGAAAAGGGGGAGACGCGGCGGCGGGAGGAACCGGAAGGGCTGACCCTGGGGGGCTCCAGTTCCTCGCTCCGTCTGATCAGTCGGGACTGCGTTCGCTCAGCGCCTTGGCCAGATCATAGATCCGCCGCCGCACGTCGGGATCGCTGATGCTGTAGTAATTACGCACCAGTTCGAGGGTTTCGCGCCGCAATCGGGGATCGGCCTCGTTGGCCGGCATCTCGTCCTGCGACAGGTCCCGCCCCATCTGTACCGGGCTCAGATTCCTCACCTCGTCGGTCATGTCCTCGAAAAAGTAAGAGATCGGCACTTCGAGGGCCCGCGACAGATCAAACAGCCGGGAACAACTAACGCGGTTGGCCCCGCGCTCATATTTCTGCACCTGCTGAAACGTCAGCCCGATCAATTCCCCCA
The DNA here is from genome assembly GCA_039804805.1 of Pseudomonadota bacterium. Classification (GTDB taxonomy): domain Bacteria; phylum Pseudomonadota; class Alphaproteobacteria; order Rhodospirillales; family Magnetospirillaceae; genus Phaeospirillum. Next base: position 3,547 of record JBDLVO010000116.1, on the reverse strand, counting down.
GTTTTTCCTGGCTGAGCCCCAGCAGGGTCCGCCGCAGACGCATCCGAGCCCCGACATGAACGTCAATCGGGTTGGGTGCGCCGGACGGGGTTCTTCCACGATTTGCCTTTTTTCTCGGCATGATCCCCTCGATACAATTTAGGGGCCGATACTTGCCTCAGTGTAGACGAAACGCAAGAGGGAAGGCCGCAAGGAATGAGAGAAAAACCATCGCAACAAGATGCCACCACACTATCTCTAAGTGGAGGCAGTGCAGCGGACAACCTTTTGGATAGCGACTGACAAGTAAAGGGTGGCAGAGAACTGCCCTAACGGGAGGAGGGTGCCGGCGTCTGACTTATACGATGACTTTATGACAAAAGAATGTCACACGCCGGCACAGATCAATCGGCCTTGATCAGAGTCCCGACCCCGTGCGGGGTAAACAGCTCGAGCAGAACGGCATGGGGGATGCGGCCGTCGAGAATCACGGCGGCGTCGACCCCCTTGGCCACCGCGTCGAGGCAGGTCTCGACCTTGGGAATCATCCCGCCCGAAATGGTGCCGTCGGCGATCGCGGCGCGGGCCTGGGTGGCGGTCATCTCGGCGATCAGGTTGCCCGATTTGTCGAGCACGCCGGGCACGTCGGTCAGCATCAACAGGCGGCGGGCCTCGGCGGCCGAGGCGATCGCGCCGGCGGCGGTGTCGGCGTTGATGTTGTAGGTCTCGCCCGCCGGGCCGATGCCGACCGGGGCGATCACCGGGATGATGTCGGATTCGCGGAAGAAGGTCAGCACATGCGGATTGATCTCGGCCGGTTCGCCGACATAGCCGAGATCAAGCACCCGCTCGATGTTGGAATCCGGATCCTTGTGGGTGCGGCGCAGCCGGCGGGCGCGGATCAGGTGGCCGTCCTTGCCCGACAGGCCGATGGCGAAGCCGCCGGCCTCGTTGATCGCCGAGACGATCTGCTTGTTGATCTTGCCCGACAGAATCATTTCCACCACCTCGATGGTGGCGTCGTCGGTAAAGCGCAGCCCGTCGACCCGGGGGGTGACGATGTTGAGCCGCTTCAGCATCTGGTCGATCTGCGGCCCGCCGCCATGGATCACGATCGGATTGACCCCGACCTGACGCAGCAGCACCACGTCGCCGGCGAACAGCCGGGACAGGTCGTCGGATTCCATCGCGTGGCCGCCGAACTTGATCACCACGGTCTGCTCGGAGAACAGCCGCATGAAGGGCAGCGCCTCGGACAGGGTGGTGGCGCGATCGAGCCAGGCCTGACGGTCGCGCAGAACGTCGGGGGTATCGTCACAGATCATGTCGCAGACTCTCCGCGGGCGAGGGTGGCCAGTTCGGCCCGCAGGTCGGCGAGACCGAGACCGGTCTGGGAAGAGGTGGCGATGACAGAGGGATGGGCGGCGCCGCGCTTGGCGATCTCCGCCACCACCCGCTCCCGCGTCGCTTCGAGCGCGCCGGGGGTGATCTTGTCGGCCTTGGTCAGCACCACCTGATAGACCACCGCGGCCCGGTCGAGCATCGACATCATGTCGCGGTCGCTGTCCTTGAGGCCGTGGCGGGAATCGACCAGCACCACCACCCGGCGCAGCACCGAGCGGCCGCGCAGGAAGGATTCGACCAGCCGGGTCCAGCGCGCCACCTCGGTCTTGGGGGCGCTGGCGAAGCCGTAGCCGGGAAGATCGACCAGCACCAGCCGGCCGCCCAGGTCGAAATAATTGAGTTCCTGGGTCCGCCCCGGGGTGTTGGAGGTGCGGGCCAGCCCGTTGCGCCCGGTCAGGGCGTTGATGATGCTCGACTTGCCGACGTTGGAGCGGCCGGAAAACGCCAGTTCCGGCAGATCGGCCGGCGGCAGGCCGTCGAGGGCGACCACACCGCGCAGGAAACGGCATTCGCGCGCGAACAGCAGCCGGCCGGCCTCGACCCGCGCCGCCGCCTCAAGGGCGGCGGCATCGGGACCGGCGGCGGGGAGGTCCCCGCTCAGGGCTTCACCCCCAGCCGACGCATGATCATCCATTGCTGGAGGATCGACAGGGCGTTGTTCCAGGCCCAGTAGATCACCAGCCCCGACGAGAAGTTGGCGAGCAGGAAGGTGAACAGCACCGGCAGGATGCCCAGCACCTTGGCCTGGACCGGATCCGGCGGCTGCGGGTTGAGCTTCTGCTGGAAGTACATGGTCACGCCCATGATCAGCGGCCACGCGCCGAGATGGAGGAAATGCGGCGGTGCCCACGGGATCAGCCCGAACAGGGTGAACAGGTTGGTCGGGTCGGCCGCCGACAGATCGTGGATCCAGCCATAGAACGGCGCATGCCGCATCTCGATGGTGACGAACAGCACCTTGTAGAGGGCGAAGAACACCGGGATCTGCACCACCACCGGCAGGCAGCCCGACAGCGGATTGACCTTCTCCTTCTTATAGAGAATCATCATCTCCTGCTGGAGGCGCATCTTGTCTTCGCCGAAGCGTTCCTGCAGCGCCTTCACCGCCGGCTGGAGCTTCTTCATCTTGCTCATCGACACGTAGGACTTGTTGGCGAGCGGGAACATCGCCAGCTTGAGGATCACCGTCATCGCCAGGATGGCGAGCCCCATGTTGCCGAGCGCCGAATGCAGCAGCTTGAGCAGGTAGAAGAACGGCTTGGTCAGGAAATAGAACCAGCCGAAATCGATCGCGAGGTCGAAGCGGTCGATCTGGTACTTGTCGGCATAGGAATCGAGCAGGCCGACCTGCTTGGCTCCGGCGAACAGGCGATAGCCGGATTCGAGCGCGCCCCCGGGCGCGACGCTGCGGGCGGCGCCGAGGTAATCGACCTGATAGCGGTCGGCATTGTCGATGCGCTGGTGGACGAAGCGGGCGGTGACCGGATCGCGCTCGGCCGGGGCCAGCGCCGCCAGCCAGTATTTGTCGGTGATGCCGGCCCAGCCCCCGGTCGAGGGATGGCTGGCGGTGCCCTCCTTCTTGAGGTCGGCGTATTTCAGTTCCTTGAGGGTGCCGTCGAACACGCCGAGCGGCCCCTCATGCAGGATGTACATGTCCTCGGTGTGGGGGGTGCCGGTGCGGGCCAGCAGGGCGAAGGGATGCAGCGCGACGGTGCGGGTGCCGTAATTCTCCACCCGCTGCGACACCTGGAACAGATAATGCTCGTCGATGGTGAAGGTGCGGACGAAGCGCAGCCCGTCACCATTGTCCCAGCTCAGCACCGCCGGATGGTCGGGCGAAAGCGGACCCGAGGATTCGGCGCTCCACACCGTGTCGGGGCCGGGCACCCGCACGCTCTGGTCGGTCGGCACGAAGCCGAACTCGGCCCAGTAGGGCTGGACCGCGCCGGCCGGCGACAGCAGGGTGATTTCGGGGCTGTTGGGGTCGGGGGTCTCGCGGTACTTGACCAGGGTCAGATCGTCGATCCGCCCGCCGGTCAGGGCGATCGAGCCGTGCAGCGAGGGGGTTTCGATGGTGATGCGGCGGCTGCGCGCCAGCGCGTCGATGCGGGCCTGGACCGGATCGGCGCCGACCGGAGCCAACGCCGCCGGCGCGGCCGGCGGC
>JBDLVO010000115.1:0-3467 GCA_039804805.1 Pseudomonadota bacterium | reverse complement strand
GAAAAAAAAGGGGGAGGTCCGGAGGCGCCAGCCTCCGGGCGGGGTGCGGGGCGGCAGCCCCGCCTTTTATCCCCGTTGCGGCGGCAGCGGACGCAGCCGGGCGCGGGCGGCGGCGAGGGCGGCGCGAAGCTGCTCGCAGGCGAGGCGGAAGGGTTCGAGCCCGCGCGAGGACAGGCTGCCGCCGGCGAGGCCGCGCAGCACCTCGTCGATCAGGTCGTCGAATTCGGCCTCGATCTGGTCGCATTCGGCCAGGGTGGCGGCGGCACGGGCGCGGGCGCGCAGGGCGGCGATCTGGGGCAGGCGGTCGCTGGCCTGGGGCGGGCGGCGGCGCAGCACGGTGCCATACAGGGCGATCGCCGCCGAGCCGAACACGCTGCCGAACGACATCGACAGATAGATCAGGTCGGAATAGCGCTCGAACAGGGTCTGGACGTCGCGGTCGAGATAATCGCTGGCGCCCTCGTGGCTGGGGATCAGGGCGCCGGTTTCGGTTTCAGGCGGTTCGATCCGGGTGCCGAAGGTTTTTTCGATCCCAAGCTGCGAGCCGGTCTCGAACAAGGCGCGCATCAGTTCGACCACGTCGGATTCCGGCAGCTTGGCGCGGGCGACCAGCATCCTGTAGAGGGAAACGGTCTCGGTGTCCTCGTCGGGCAGACGGGGCGCGCCCGACAGCAGGCCGGCCTCGATGGTTTCGGCGAACAGGCCGGGCACCTTGCGTTCCAGCGCGCGGGCGTCGCCGATGGCGTGGACCGACACCGCCTGCGGGCCGGTGCCGGCGAGCGAGGCGAACTCACTGGCCGATTGCAGGCGGGACAGCGGCTCGAACAGCACCACCAGATCGAAGCCGCGCTTCAGCACCTGATCGAGCGGGACCTCGGGCGGGACGGTGTGCAGTTCGGTGCGGCGGAAATCGATCTTGTAGGATTCGAGCAGGCGGCGGACGAACGCCTCGTTGCGACCGTCGCGGCCGATCACCGCGACCTTATGGCCCTCGATCCCGGCCAGGGTGGCGAGGTTGGCGTCGCGGCGGCCGATCACCAGGATCGCCTCGTGTTCCAGCACCGCCAGCGCCCGCACCGAGGGCGGGATCCGCCGTTCGTCGGTGCGCAGGATGGCGAGGTCGCTTTCATGGCGGAGGAAGCGGGCGGCGGCCTGGGCCGGGCTGTCGGTGACGTCGAGGGCGAGGCGGATCGATGACCGGCTTTGCACCAGCGCGTCGGCGAGGCGGTGGGCGAAGCGGTTCTCCGGGGTGTCGTCCGGTCCGACCGCGATCGTCACCACCGTCGGCCGTGTGTACCAGTAGGCGATCATGCCGACCGTGCCGCCGGTCAGGGCCAGCGTGGCCAAGGTCAACAACAGGATCCTGGTCCGGTTGCGCATCCCGGGATGACCCGTCCGGTTGGAGGTGTCGCGGCCGGCGGGGCCGGCCGGGCGCAGGATAGCCGAGAGCGCCGGGCGGCACCACCGCTTAGGGGGATGACACCGTCAGCACGACCTTGCCGCGGTTGTTGTCGTAAAAGCCCCAGGCGTCGTTGGCGTAGGCGTAGAAATAGCCGGAATGACGCGGGAGGAAGGTGACCGGGCCGCTGCCGATGGCGAAGCTCTCATGCTCGAGGGTGGTCTGGCCGGCGATGCCGCCATTGGCCACCGCCCCCATCAGGTGGAACCAGGGCTGGTTGCCGTGTCGCCGCGAGAAGCGGAACTGGGCATTGGGGTTGCCGGTCAGTTTGCGGAGCAGCGGTTCGAGCCGGTCGCCCAGGCCGAACACCGCCTGGATGATCCGCCCCGGCTGCAACGGCGATCCGGTCGGGCCGTCGGGCGAGCAGCGGATGCTGGCGTCGAGCCACTCTCCCGTGGCCGCAAAGGTGTAGGACTGGCCGGCCGTCAGATAGAGCCCGGTTTCGTTCCACGGCTGGTTGGCAAAGATTTCGATCGTCAGCGCGCCCCCGGGGGCCAGGGCGCGCAGGGGGCGGTAGGGGGCCTGGGCGATCGGCGGGGTGTTGCGGCGCGCCGCGACCGAGGCGTCGAGGTCGGGGCCGGGGATCTCCGGCACCGCGCGTGGCATGGTGGCGAGGAAGCGGTAGACGCCGCCTTCATTGTGATGCAGCACGCCGGTGGGACTGGGGCGGACCTGGCCGGTCAGGTGGGGGTCGAACGCCAGCTTGGCCTGTTTGGCCTCCTCGATCATCCAGGCGAGGGGGCCGTCCGACAGGCCGGTTTCGCGGTGGCCGCCACCGACATCGCCGTGATTGCCGGGGAACCAGATCTGCTTGACGTCGCGGTCGGCGACATTGGTCCACAGGGTCGGCTGGAACGCGCGCCGCGTCTCGTCCATCGCCAGGGCATGACGGGCGGTGACGATGTGGGCGCCGAGGCCGGTGTCGTGGAAGGCATGGTCGAGCGGGTTGTCGAACAGGGTGGCCAGGGCCAGTTCGTCGGGCACGCCGAGGGCCCCCACCGTGTCCCACACGCCGATGAAGCGGATGGGAATGGCCTTTTGTTCCGGCGCGGGGCGGAACGCCCAGCCCAGACCGTCGCGCCAATTGTCCTGCCGCCGACGATAGCCGCGATCGAAGGCGATGCCGATGCGGCGCCAGATTTCCGCCTCGGGGAGGCCGTCGGGATCGATCAGCCCGCAGCGCCAGACGAAGCCGGCCAGACTGCGGACGGTGTAGGCGCCCCGGCTGAAGCCGAACAGGAAGATGTCGTCGCCCGACCGGTAGCGGTCGCACAGCGCCCGATAGGCGCTCATGATGTTGCCGTCCAGTCCCTGGCCGAACGCTCCGCCGAGGATGCGGCTGAGCAGACCGGGATCGGTCCCCACGCCGGGGTGATAATAGCGATCCTGGCGGACGCCGTTGCCATCGACCTCGGCGACGGCGTTGAACAGCCGGACCACGTTGGTGGGCGAGGGGACCCCGCCTTCGGTCATGTCGGGGGTGTTCCAGGTCCCGTCGCAGCAGATCACCAGCCTGGTCATGAGTCATCCTCCCCCGCCGGAGGGCGTCCTCGGTTCGGGCGCGGTCCCTGTCGGCGTCGCGATGATCATAAATTGAATTGTCGCCTGGCCGCCAGCGCCGTAATTGCGTCGGGGAGGGGGCGTTCTTCCCGCCAAGCCGGGATGACCCCGGAAAAGGCGAAGGCCCCTTGGTTTCCCAAGGGGCCTTCATGGTGCTGCCGAGTGGAATCGAACCACCGACCTTACCCTTACCAAGGGGCTGATACCATGTTAAGCCCATGAAAAATATCGTTGTAACTGTATCAGTTCCTGCGGTTCTGTGGGGATGTGAACACGGTTTTCGACGCGCCCGCATCAAGAACGGGAGGCCGGCCCCAGCACCCCGGAGCCGGCCTCGAAAATCGACCTCAGCCGGCGACCGCCACCGGCTCGCCGAAGCTGACCTTCGCGGCGGGCGCGGTCAGCGTCACCTGAAGCGTGCCCTCCAACCCGGCGGCGGTGATGGTGT